>CAITDH010000357.1 GCA_903891045.1 uncultured Desulfobulbaceae bacterium
ATAAAAGACATAGGGGCTTCCAAGAAGTTACATGGTCACTTGTTTAAGTCTCACTTTCCTTCTCACTTTGACTTGGCATCTTGGAGGTCTGACCCCGTATTCTGCTGCTGTGGAGTGTAATGGGGCTGACCCCGATTCTCATTACAGGATTCGTCATTGAGGAACCTGCACAACTTGGCCAAACTGCGGCTTGTACAGAAGAATACGCTCAAAAGGTGACCTCTCAAGCACTTCTCCATTTGGCCATTGGAGATCTTGGTCTTGCGCGGGATTCATGAAGTCCACTACAAGAAGTAACCAGTAGAAATCGCAGGACTGGTAACCTCTCACCTTCTCGGTCTTTTCTGAGACAAGCAAACGAAGACGTTCGAGCGAAAGTGAAGGAACACTATAGACTTGACCGAGGCGCCACTTTGCATCGGTATACTCTTTCTGGTTGTGATACAGGAAGCGCAGCTCAGGCACATCTTCAAACAGCAGCGGACTTATCGACCCAGACGATGAGTCTTCTACCTTTGTTGCAATAGCTGCAAGCGCTTGCGCAACTGGTTCAACTTTCTTAATTGGGTACACAGGATTAAAATCCACTGAGAGTTCGATATTCCTTCCACCGGAAGCACGATGTAGCGCCTGAGCACGTTTAAGAACTTGTCGCCGACTCGCACACTGAACTTGTTCGCTCGCTGGATCAGCGCCACAGGTAAAGTAAAGGTTTGCGATCTCAACACCGATCGTTTTTTCACCTCGCACAATTACATCTGGCTTATCTGTGAAGACCAGTTCACCGGCTGGTACCGCATAGTGCGACCGGAACAGATCAAAATAATACCGTTCTATGGTTTGATTGCTTATGTGGCTCATGTGTAACAGAGTAGCAGGAAAACGTGGGTCAAAACGTTGGCTAGGCTTCCAGGATGTTATGTCGGGAAATTGGTCGGTTGTATAAATCTCACCTTTCCTCTCACTTCAACTTGACAACTTGAAGACCAAATTTCTTTCCCTGGTTAGCCCTGCGATGAGCTTATTTCGAAGCAGGCAGTTTGGCAAACACATCGTCAAGCAACTCTTTGACTACGTCTCGTGGATTCTGAAATCCGTGAAAAACTGAGTTATCCCAGTGGCCTGTCGCAAGAAGATTTCCAGACCCCCCATCAATAAGATTGATTGTGAGTGATTGTAGATACATAGCAATATCCCAACGCCAGACGTCAGAGTATACCACAATTACATCGACGTCACTTGACTGACGAGTACCCGCAGGGAGCGACAGTTTCGGCGTAATTCCATGAGCCATGAGTTGTTGCTGTACATACGAATCCATTTCGGGTGAATTTCCATCCTGAGGGACGAACGCCGCAGTCGTGAGTTTTTTCTGCGGTGCCAGCTGACCAACGGTTACGTTGCGTGATGTTGCGCAACCGGCCAGAATAATGACCAGAGCAATAATACATATTACATTGTTAATTTTCATTCTCATATTTTCCTTGGTAGGCATACAGAATCCAGGTAAATTATCCGGTGATGGGGCTGAAACTGGGACCCGGCTTCCAAGATGTTAAGTCGGGGAATTGGTTGTTTGTATAAATCTCACTTTTCTTCTCACTTCAATTTGACAACCTGGAGGATTGACCCCCATTTTGATGCAAGAGGGAGCGGAGACCAAAACGTAAACTGGACAAACTGTTAGTTTGAATTTGGTTAGTTTTTAACAAGTATTTTCCACTTATTTTCGTCTACCTTACAAAAGGTTTTACCATCAAGAGTTTTATATTTAATGGTACCGTGTTGATCTGCACATGCAGCCATGATTTTCTCATCGTGTCTTACACCAGGAATCCACATGGCACCCCATCCTACGATTGCAATCATCCCAATTCCGGCCAAAATATTTTTTATTAATTCTTCCATGATGTCGACTCTTGTTTGCAGCTAATAGCTGTATTTTATATGAAACTCCATACCCCCCTGACGAACGAGATGGAGTAATAGTTTGATTTTATGCCTCGTCCGCAGAATCTGTGGGTGGATTTTATTGCGTCAGTGTAGTAATTATTTGAATTTACAAATTATATAGCTGGCTATTATGATATTTTTTTCACTATCAGTTTACAATGAACACTTAGCCCCGATACAGAGCCTCAAAAAGTCCTTGATCCGGAGGTGAGGCAATGGCGTCCTTTCGCCATCGGCAATTGCCGGTTCAACAAGAGAAAGCTGGCCTGTCAAGGCTGCGTAACGAAGTGAAGCACCCGAAGGGCTTGGCCTTGATTGGTCAGCTTTCTCTTGTTATTGGTGCTCCCCAAAGTGGACCTCCTGTCAAATGGTAGTGTAAATTAAAAAAATACCCACAGATTCTGCGGAAGAGCCGATTTTATAATGTATCGAAAAGAGCAAAGGGCAGGGGCGGGCTTCCAAGTTGACAAGTCGTAAACAGGTTGGGTTTTGTCGTCGTGCAGCGTTATGGCGAAACCACAGTGATTCCCAAGGCCCTTGCTGCCTCTCGTTGTCGAATGTCGGCAGTGATAAAAACATCAGCGCCACAAGCGATGGCCGCCCCGATATGAATGGCATCCATGCCTCTGAGGTTGTGTCCTTCGAGGGCTATGGTTGCATGGTGAAGAACTTGGGGGGTGGTGTCAATAATCAGAGCATCCACAATATCGGCCAGCAGCTCTTCTTTGATTTGACGATACTGCTTTTCGCTCAACTTGTCTTCACGCCGCAAACGACAAAAAGCGGCAATGAGTTCCGGTATAACGATAACTGACAAGGCTAACTCTGTTGCCTGGTCGCACCAGTCAAGGGTAAAACCCGAATCAGCCTCCAGAAGATAGCGCTTGGCAAAGGCAGAAGAATCAAAGAAAACCCGCATCAGCAACCCCGATCTTCAAGAATCAGGCGACTGATTTCAACGCCATTAACCAGTAACGGTTGCGCCTGTCGTCGCTTCCAAGACGGGACATCTTTCTGTACCGGCATGATGTCGGCAATGGGTTTTCCATTGCGTAAAACACGAATGGTCTCCCCAGCCTCTATGAGATCAAAGAAGTGTCGAGTTTGATTGCGTAACTCGGATAAAGTTGTTTCTTGCATGGCGGCCTCCCGTGAATAACGTACAATCCATTGTCTCTTTACTTGTACAGTATAGTGTGTTGTGGAGGGTCGTCAAGAGAGAAAATCAACGCAATCTGTTTTTCAACCCCTTGCCGACAATAACGACCAGATAAAAAAAGCCAGCCAGCATGACGATGGTTGGTCCACTGGGCAGATCCAGACCATAGCTGAGAGACAGGCCGCCGGCAACCGAGGCCAGGCCAAGAAGGGTGGCCAGCAGCATCATCTGCCAAATGCGGGTGCTGAAATGGGAGGCGGTGGCGGCCGGCAGGGTAAAGAGGGCGATCACCATGACAATCCCCACCACCCGGACCATCAAGACTATAGTCAAGGCGGTCAGGCAGAGCAGGAGCAGGGTGTACAGCTCGGTCCTGATGCCGCGCAGGCGGGCAAATTCCTCATCGAAACAGACGGCGATCATCCGGTTGTAGCTCAGCAGCCCCAAGCCGATGACGATCACATCGAGCACCGCAATGGTCAGCAGATCACGGCCGGTGATCATCAGGATATTGCCGAAGAGATAGCTCATGGGGTCAATGTAGCCGGGGGTCTTGGCAATAAAGATGATGCCCGCGGCCATGCCCAGCACCCAGATGGCGCCAATCACCGAATCCACCCGCTCACGGGAGCGCAGGCTGACCAGGCCAATTACCAGGGCGGCGGCGATGGCAGTGACAATGGCGCCCAGCATCGGGGTCAGCCAGGCCATCCCATAATGGACCTGACAGTAAAGGGCGGCGCCGATTCCTCCCAGCACGCAGTGGGCAATGGCCCCTGCCAGATAGGTCATCCGTCTTGCCACCACGTAGGTGCCGATGATGCCGAAGGCCGGGGCGGCCAGGAGTCCCGCAAAAAGGGCATAGCGGAGAAAGACCATGTTGGGATCGGTGAGGGCGCTAAAGTAGGTCAGCATGCGAGTGCCCCTGTTCCGAACAGCAGTGATCGTGGCGGACCATCCGCACATCGCCGCCATACATTTCGCGGATAACCTCACCGGTTAACTCGGAGGTGGGATGAATCTTGACCTGGCGATTGATACAGAAAACCCGGCTCACCATCTGGGAGACAAAGCCGAGATCATGGGAGACCGTCAGCACCGTCACCCGGTTGGCCAGGGCCTTGAGGATCTCGAAAAACTGGAGTTCAACGCCGGGATCGACGTTGGCGGTGGGTTCATCGAGGAGCAGGATCTCCGGTTCACAGGCCAGGGCCCTGGCAATGAGGATGCGCTGCCGCTGTCCTCCTGAGAGGCTGTTGAACGGGCGGGATGCCAGGCCATCAACTGCCAGTTCGGTCATAGCCTGCATGGCAATCCGTCGATCTTCCTTGCTATAGCGTCCGAGCCCGGCGGAACCGGCCCGACCCATGAGCACTACATCCATCGCCGATACCGGAAAAGAGGGGTCATATTGCAGGTACTGCGGCATATACCCGATCTTTTTCCGCGCCTGTTGCGGGGTGGTGCCTAAGACTTGAATGGTGCCGCTCTGCGGGGTGAGCAAGCCAAGAATCAGCTTGAGCAGCGTCGACTTGCCGCCGCCATTGGGGCCAACCAGTGCGACGGCGTCCAGTTTCTGAATGGAAAAGGAGACATTGGTGAGGATGGGGACCTCGCCATAGGAAAAAGAGAGCTGCTCACACTGGATCGCAGGAAGGTCAGGAGGCACAGGGAATGGTATCGTTTTCAAGAGTTATCGTCTGGGAATGGTTGGCGGCAGCTGATGCAACAACAGGTTAAAACTCAAGGAGATTTGAAATTACTGGTGTCCGTGAGTTTGGCGAACGGTCAAGCCGTCCCACTCAATGAGAGTCCTGATTTTCAAGATTTGTACAAGTCTATTCCCTTTCTCAGTCCTTTGCAATCATTGATCCCCTCTCATTACGCATTTTCCTTCTGTTTGTTGGAATGATGCAGGTATTTAGATTGAAGATTGAAGGCTGTTAGGAACACAAAATGTGTAATAATGCGTGATCATACCCAATGCTGGAATTTTTGATCGCCTTCGGTCTTCAGCCTAAATGCCGTCAGCCTTCCCGCCAAGAGAATTTCTTGACTTGTCTCTTCTATGCCGTATAATTCTTAGAGGGAGACTACGTTCCTGTTTGTTCGGGTTGAGCGGCATCTGATCTTGAATCACACAACAAAAGGAGAAACCAGCATGGAACAGAAAGACATGGAGACCTTTGTGCAAAAAGTAGCGCAGCAGCGGGATGAATTGTTATTGAAGATGCATCTGGCCAAGGCCGAAGCCAAAGATGAATGGGCGGTGGCAGAGAAAAAGTGGGAACAGATGAAGGCCAAGACCCCGGCGCTGGCTCGTGAGAGCGGTGAGAGTGTGAAAGATGTGGGGGCGGCAGTTAAATTAGTGGGCGAAGAGCTCTTGCACAGTTATGACCGCATCAAGAAAATTCTCGCAAGATAGGCCGGTCATCCTGACAGAGCCGGTTTTACGGCGCGGCACTCGCGGCGCACGTCTTTTACGTTTGCTGATGAGTTGCGGACATGGGCTATAAAGAGATCACGGTAAAGTTGCCTCCTGATTATTCAGAAGAGCAGCTTTACGCCCAAGTGGCCAAGGCCGAGGGGCTGCAGGATTTTTCCGTTCAGGTTCTTCATAAAAGTCTGGATGCGAGGAAAAAAGCGAACATCCATTGGCTGACGCAGCTCTTGCTCATCTCTCCTGAGATCCGGGGAGAGGCGCCGATAGCCCTTCCGTGCTTAGAAATCCCCTGCCGTAAGAGAAAAGAAAAGGCCCTGGTTGTCGGCAGCGGGCCGGCCGGTTTTTTCTCGGCCTTTGTCCTGCAGAAGGCTGGTTTTGAGACGACCCTGATTGAACGGGGGGCAGAGGTCCAAAAGCGGGAAGAGCGGATCAGGGCCTTTGAGCAAGGCGGGGTCTTTGATCCCATGGGCAATTATGCCTTTGGCGAGGGCGGGGCCGGGACATTCTCCGATGGTAAGCTGACTTCGCGGACGAAAAATATCTCCCTGGAAAAGGCGTTTATCCTCGAAAGCTATATCCAGGCAGGCGCACCGCCGGAAATACGCTATCTGGCCCACCCGCACCTTGGTAGTGACAATCTGAAAAAGATTGTCAGGAACTTGCGGGAGGAGTTCGTCAGGATTGGCGGCACCATGCGTTTTGAGACCATGCTGACCGATCTGGAGGTGCAAGAAGGCCGGGTTTCCTGTGCGCTGACCGATCAGGGCGCCATTGAGGCGGATTATTATATTATCGCCCCTGGTCATTCCGCCCATGAAACCTACCGTATGTTGATCGCCAACGGGGTGGGGTTCAGGCCGAAGAATTTTGCCATCGGCTGCCGGGTGGAACACCCGCAGCCCCTTATCAACCGGGCCCAGTGGGGGCGGGAAGAGCTGCCGGGGGTGAAGGCGGCGGAGTATCGTCTGACCTCCAAGGGTGATGGCAAGCTGCCGGTGTACACCTTCTGCATGTGTCCAGGCGGGGTGGTGGTTCCGGCCACTGCCTATGCCGATACCAATATTGTCAATGGCATGAGTCACTACCTGCGGGATGGGAAATTTGCCAATGCGGCCTGTGTAGCCGGGGTCAATCTGCATCAGCTTCTGGGCCGTGAGGTTTCCGCCCTGGAGTCCCTTGACTGGCTGGGTGCTCTTGAACAGGATTTTTTTCGTTATGGCAATGGCTATCAAGCCCCATTTTGTCGAATCGCCGATTTTATTTCCTGCCAGGAACCAACAAAAAAGGTTCAGTCCAGTTATCCCCTGGGGTTGATAGCCGCGCCCTTGTGGAATCTCTTGCCGTCGGAGATCAGTGCTTCCATTCGGGAAGGGTTGAAGGAGTTCTGTCGGATGATAAAAGGTTTTGAGACCGGAATCATCATGGGCCTTGAGAGCAAGACGTCCTCTCCCATTCAGGTTCTGCGGGAGGCCAGCGGTTTGTGCAGTGGTTTTGCCAATCTGTACCTGGTTGGTGAAGGCAGCGGCTATGCCGGCGGCATCATCTCCAGTGGCACCAATGGCATCAAGGCAGCGATGCATATCGCCGGGGCTTGCCAAGTATAGGGAGCAGCCGTTACGAAATGTCACCCCCTCAACCACAACCAGGAGGGACACATTCATGAAAGTTATTGCCGCGATGAACGGCCTTGTTTCCTCAGATGTCGCGGCGCTCTATGCCCTGCGGTATGCCGCGCTTTTTGACTACACCCTCTGTCTGCTCCATGTGCTCAACCCCTCTGATCGCCGGGAGGAGGTGGAACTGAGCATGGCCATAGCCGAAGAGGCAGCCATCCATTATAGAGTTAAGACTGAACGGGTTTTCCTAACCGGGGAACCGGTTGCCGCCATCAGAAAATATCTTGCCGAAACCAGAACCGACACCCTTTTCTGCAGCACCAGACTAAGGACGCAAAAACGGTTTTTCCAGAACTCGTTCAGCGAAAAATTGAGTCGCTTGTCCTTGCCCGCCAATCTGGCGGTGGTCCGGGTCGCCCATGTGAACGCGGTTTTCGTAACCGAGAACATCTTGCTCCCCATCCGGGAGGATCGACTCTCGGTACAGAAATTCGCTTTTTTCAGCTCCCTGGCCAAGGCCTTTGGTGCGGCAACGGAGATATACAGCATCCATCCAACAAGCAGGCGCAGGCTGGCTGCCATGGATACCCACACCGCCAGGATGCTGTTCCAGAAGATCAACACCCGCCTGAGCCATTATGCCAATACTTTAGAACTTCTGGATATTCCCTTTACCATCAAGCACGCCCTGACCGGCAGGGAGATTGATCAGATCCTTCACCATCTGGCCCGCCATGATTTTCAGCTCATGATCATCGGTGGCAGGCGGCTTTCCCAGTTTTCCGGGTTATTCCGGGAAAACCCCATGGAACGGCTTTTCTTGCACACACCGGTGAACACCATAGCCTTCTACGCCAGGGACAAAGAATGATACGCCTCTTTGCCCTTGATCGTAAGGATCTCTTTTCCCGGCTGAAGACCTCGGAAAACGGCCTGGACCCGGTACAGGTGGCCAGGCGGCTTAAGGAGTTTGGCCCCAACGAACTGGCAACCGCGGCGAGGAAAAACTATCTTCTTGCCTATCTGGGCCAGTACACCAATTTCTTCGCTATTTTGCTGGAGGTGGCTGCCCTCCTCTCCTTTGTCGCCGACCATTTTGATCCGGGTCAGGGCAGCGATGTGCTGGGCTATGCCATTCTTGGTGCGGTGGTCATCAATGCCACCTTCACCTTCTGGCAGGAATATCGGGCGGACAAGGCCATGGAGGAGCTGCTCAAGTTGATGCCGGTAAAGGTTTCCCTGCGCCGGGCTGGCAAGATTGTCGCTACCACGGCCCGCGAGATTGTCCCCGGCGACATCATGCTTCTGGAAGAGGGGGACAAGGTCGCAGCGGACGGGATTCTTATCGAGGTAAACTCGCTCTACCTCAACCTTTCTTCCCTTACTGGTGAATCAGCACCCGTGGCCCGCACTCTTCTGCCGGGCGAGGCACAACGGCATCTGGAGGCAAAAAACATGGTCTTTGCCGGGACCACCGTGCTTTCCGGTAGCGGTGTCGCCGTGGCCAGCGCCACGGGCAATGCCACGGAGTTCGGCAAGATCGCCAGCCTCACTAAAAACGTGCGCAAGGCCATCACCCCCATGCAGCGGGAGATTATCCACATCACCCGTATCCTCACGGTCATCGCCCTACTCATGGGCTGCTTCTTTTTCGCCCTTGGCCTCTTTTCCGGCAAGGGAATCATGCTCGCCTCGACCTTTGCCATTGCCCTCATTGTTGCCAATGTGCCGGAAGGATTGCTGCCAACCATTGCCCTGTCGCTGTCCCTGGCCAGCCAGCGCATGGCCCGGCGCAACGCCCTGATCAAAAACCTCGACTCCGTGGAAACCCTAGGCAGCGTCACCGTCATCTGCACGGACAAGACCGGTACCCTGACCAGAAACGAGATGACTCTCAAATCCCTCTGGCTGGCGGGCGGAGAACAGGTTACCATTTCCGGGGAGGGCTACCATGAACCGGGAGATTTTTCCTTTGATCGATGCAATGATACCTCGGCAGAGCGCCTTGCCGCTGTGCTTACAGTAGGGTTGCTCAACTGCCGGGCCAGGATCGACGCGGAAGGGTTGCACGGCGACCCCACCGAACTGGCCATTGTCGCGGCCGCCCGCAAAAAGGGGATCAGTCCGCCGGCCATGAACAAGATTCAGGAATTCATCTTTACCAGCGAACGCAAGATGATGTCCAGCGTCTATCAGGAGGGAGAGAGAACCTGGCTCTTTGCCAAGGGCGCGGTGGAGGCGCTGTTGCCCAGATGCACTTCCTATCTGGCCGATGATGGCAGCATCCGGCCATTAAGCGTCACGGAAAAGACCATCGCCCTTGCCCAGGCCAGAGAGTTCGAGAGCCAGGCCTTGCGGGTGCTGTTGATTGCCCGTAACGACAAGGCGGACGAGGAGGGGCTGACCCTGCTGGGTCTTGCCGCCATTATGGATCTGCCACGCCATGGCGTAGCCGAGGCTGTGGCAACCTGCAAGGCCGCGGGTATCCGGACTATGATGATCACCGGCGACAACCCGCGTACCGCCGCTGCCATTGCCGGACAAATCGGTATGGTTCATGATCGGGTTATCACTGGCCCGGAGCTGGAAGGCATGGGTGATGAGCAATTGGAGGAAATCCTGGCCAAAGAGACGGTACTCTTTGCCCGCATGGCCAGCAGTCAGAAGCTGCGCATCGCTACGGCCCTGCAGAATGGCGGCGAGGTGGTGGCCATGACCGGCGACGGGGTCAATGATGCGCCCGCCCTCAAAAAGGCGGACATCGGCATCGCCATGGGTCTCTCCGGCTCCGAGGTGGCCAAGGAAGCAGCGGACATGGTCTTGCTCGACGACAACTTCTCCTCCATTGTTATCGCCATTGAGGAAGGCCGAACCGTCTATTTCAACGTCAAGAAATTCGTCACCTACATCCTCTCTCACAATGCGCCGGAGATCGTGCCCTATATCCTGCAATTCTTCCTGAAAATCCCGCTGCCGCTCTCGGTGATCCAGATTATCTCCATCGATCTCGGCACGGACATGTTGCCCGGCCTGGCGCTGGGCAGCGAAAGGCCGGAAAAAAACATCATGAACCGACCGCCGGTGAGCAGAAAGGAAAAGATCCTCGACCGGGCGGTATTCCTGCGGGGCTATTTTTTTCTGGGGCTTATTGAGGCCACGGCGGCCATGGTCGCCTTCCTCTCTTTTCTGTTTCTCCATGGCTGGGTGTATGGGACTGCCGTTCTTACCGACCCGCTTCTGCACCGGCAGGCCATGACCATGACCCTGTTGGGCGTGATTTCCTGTCAGATGTTCAATGGCTGGACCATGCGGAGCTGGGAATCGTCCGCCTTCAGCCTCGGGATTTTTTCCAACCGCCTGATGGTGGCAGGCATGGTGGTTAATCTGGTCTGGGTTTGGATCCTTCTCGATGTGGCAGCGGTACAGAAGGTGTTTAACACCGCTCATGTGCCGTCCGGCGACCTCTGGATCTTGCTGCCCTTTCCCGTGCTCCTTTTCTTGAGTCACGAAGGGTATAAATGGCTGCGCCGCCGCTGCAACAGCCGGAGCAATCCCCAACCGGATCACGTTTGAAAAATGCCTGTCCATCCATCGTCCGCCGATTGAGCAAGGCTCACGATCGAGAGGTTAGGTGTCATGACTTCCTCGGTTTTTTAGCTGTCCCGTGGTTTGTGTGATCAGATAGTTTCTCATGGCACAAGCGAACAATGTCGCCTGTAGTTAGATCCCGCGTACGTATTCGTAATAGACATCTGCATCTTTGTCGATGAGACGCTCTTTAACCATTAGCCCCCCATCCTTGTTTGCCTCCATGCCCACAAAATGTTCGCGTCTCAGCTTCTTATCGCTCTTGTGGTAGGGACCTTTTTGCTTCACTCGTGTAGAGCCGTGCGGCAGAAACTCCAATGAACAGTGAAATTTCATTGTGAAGTATTTGTTCCCACATTTTGGGCACAACGGCTTTTCCAACGCCAGTAGACTTGTCATAAGAAGAACGTGACCACATTGTTTGCAAACGGAGTGAGTCATCTGACACCTAACTCTTTTTTTGGGGGGAAAAAGATATCCCGCTTTTCTTCTCCATAAACCGATAAAACACCATCAACCGGCACCATTCTCATTTTTGTCTTCAGCCTTCTTCTTCGGACTACTGTCCCAGAGCATCGGCTCGCTGACGATTTTCCAGCCCCATTTCAGCAGTCCGAGCAGGGTAAAGGAGATCCACAGGGCCCAGGCCAGCATCGCCAGTCTGTACGCAAACATGGGGATGGAGGCCAGCCATGCCTGCGGCAGATGCTGGCCGCTGACATCCTGATACCAGCGAAGGATCGTGCTGTTTGAGCCGTTACCGATAATATTCATGTCGGGGTGTCCCAGCAGTCCCCGGCTGATGGCCCAGACCAGGGCCATCAGGGCCAGCACGGTCAGCGCCCCGAGGCCGGTCTGGATCAGATTAAAGGCGCTTCTTCCCCTCTCTGCTTGCATTGTTTCCCGGAAATGCAAGGCGATGAGCCAGCCCACCACCAGCAGACAACCGAACAGGTTGCTCATGCTCATGCCGATGCCAAGCAGGAAAAGCTGATAAAAACGCAGCGGGGTCAGCTTCGTTTTACCGAGAGCAAAGGCGACCAGCGCTACCACCAGCAGCACTGACCAGTAGAGAATAGCTGGCCCCATGAGTGGACCGCCCAGGAAAAGCGGCCACCTGTTCGGCGGCAGGGTCACATCAATGGCGGCGTTGACGCTGCCTGCGCCGAGATCAATCCGGGGTGTGGTATAGAGGATGCCGAGGCCGGAAGGCTCGCGCCATTCCAGGGCAACTTCCTGCTTTCCTGGTATGATCGGCAAAGAGATCTTCGCTCCATCCTGCCGGACTTGCTGGACTGCGCCGTTAATGGTGACCTGCTGCAGCAGTGCGGCCGCTGGCAGGGTGATGGTATGCTGGCCTCCTTGGCTGCTGCGGATTGACAGGTTCAGTTTGTTTTCGGTAGCCCGCCCGCTTGGACGCACTTGCAGTGTGGTCTTGTCAATGGTGAGGGTCTGGCCGGCGATGCCCTCGGGGCGTGAGATCAACAGTTTCACCTCATCGCCTGGCCATGGGTGCCAGGTTGGATACCAGCGAGAGCCTTGTTGGTGCAGGATAACCGGGATCCCTGCCGTCTCCATGTGATAGATCGGGCTGACATCAACCCGCCAGACCTCTGTCCATTGATCGGTGTCAGCATGTTTGAGCATGAGCTGATCACTTTTTTCGAGGACAGACTCCCAGTGCAGCTCACTGCTCTCGGCATCCAGGTTGACCTTGGCCTGCCCGTCTTCTACCCGGATACCTTCGGTGACAATTGACTCTCCCGGCAGCAGCGGGATATTCAGGATGATAGCCGACCCCTGTGGAGTTGTCCGGCTGATCCTGGTCTCAACCTTCCAGGTCAGACCGAGCAGCAGGGTGCGTTCGATAAGGACAAAGGGCGGCAGAATCCCGGTCTCCAGGATCTGGGTTGTATTGTCCTGCTTGTCGACTATCCGTTTGAACTGCAGTTGGTTGTCGGCGACCTCCTTATTGATTCCTTCCACAACCCAGCCCTGGGCATCGGTAACGATATGGTGAGGATGGAGGGGCAACGGAAGCTGGAGGGTATTCTGCTGAGGAATCTTACCTTGCATCTGGATCTGATGGCGGCCGCCAGGCACCAGGATCCAGAGTTGCCTCTCGCTTCTCAATAGGCCGGGCGCGGCCTTGTTGTCAAGACGGATCTGTTGCGGCAGCCAGTGATCACTATTACCGGGCAGGGGAATAGCCCCATCAATCTGGCTGTCCACATTCATGGTCACGTTGAGGGTTGCCGGGGTTATGGCAACGATCATGTCGGTGATAGCGGCACAGTTGGGAAAGCAGTCCGCTTTTTCCAGGAGTCGGGCGCGGAGCTGTTCAAACATCTCGGGAGAAGGAATCTCGTCTGCCTGACAAGGGGCGGGGCCAGCCAGGAATCCTGATAATAAAAACAGGAGGGGAAGCAGAAATAAGCTCTTCCAGTTTGGCAATACCCAGCCTTTGCCGCGCTGATAGGCGATATTCAACATGCCGAGGGCCAGCAGGCCCATCAGGAGAATACGGGTAAAAGCCAGTGCCAGATTGGTTTTTGGTCCGATCAGGGTAAAACTTATCTGCTGATCACGCTGCACAGGGCCCGACCAGCTCATGGCAACCTGGTTCCATTGCCAGGTTGGCAGCCCTGGGCCGGTCTGCTGAATCATCTTCGGATCATACTGCGGGACCTGACTCTGATAGGGTAAACTCGCCACTGGCGCGGCCAGGCTGCCCTTTAACTTCGTTGCCGGTGCGACACTGCCCGTGGCGATTTCGGCCAGCTGCGACATCTTGTCGGCGGCTGAGTCCATGACTGCAGCGTTTCGGACCAGGGCTTTCTCCGCCGGAGCCGGGGGCGGGGCCGCAGCCGGTGGTTCCTGCCTTCGTTCGGTGAAAGCGCTCATTGACTGCCAGGGATTTTCTAGTTGCGGATAGATTCCCACCCGGAGCTGATTGATAGTAAAGGGGATAACAATGATGATCAACATCAGGATGGTGAATGCCTGATATCCCTTGATGACCTGCCTGAATTTCCCCGGCGGCAGGTAACGCAGGAGTGCCACGCCCACCAGGATAGCCAGCCAGACCCATCGCGGTGCCCCTGATTCATGGTAGCTGAGTGTATAGGAGAGAAAGGCGATGCAGGTCAAGGGTGGCCGGGCATAGAGTCTGGCCACGGCCAGGGTAAAGATGATGACCAGAAAAAAATCGAGGAGGCTCCAGCGGGCAATCCAGGTGTTGGCAACCGAATCAATACCGGTGGCATTCAATATCTTCCATCCCGGCGGCAGGTGCAGGGTGGCATTTACTTTCTGAAAATCATGATCCCAGCCGGTTGCCGGCAGGGTGGAGATGGTAGAGATCCGGCGCGGATAAATGCTGTCGGCTGTCAATTGGAGCTGGCCCTCCCGTACTTCCACGCCGGCCTTGTTGCTGCCCGCTTTTTTGGTGATGAACTGCTCCCTGTTATTGACTACCACCCGGCCAAGCTCAAGAGGAGTGGCCATCTCCAGCCGCCAGTCATTATTCTTCTGGCCGCTGATCTTGTCCTGGATCGTGTAGCCGGAACCGTCAAAACGCAGCCAGAGATCACGCTGCAGGCTCAACTGATCAGGAGAAGGCTGGGCGGCGCCGCGTCTGGTCTCCTTGAGCTGCATGGTCTCACCGGCAGGCAGCCGGTAGGCGGGCAAGTTTCGCCATTCTTCAGGCATAGCGGTCTGTGTGGGGTCAAGTGCGGCAACGCCTGCGATCTCGACGGTGCGCAGATCAGGGATGGCTTGGAAGGAGATGATCTCTTCCGTGGGCCAGAACGGGTCATCAGGCCGGTTCCAGCGATATGTTGCCAGCGGCCCGATCTGTCTGGTGATGAGTTTGATCGTCCATTGTCCGGGCCGGACCTGGACCCGGATCCGCCCATCTGGTTCGAGTCGTGCCGGAAGATCGCTGGTCAGGGCCATCGGGATGGTCTGTCCAGGAACAAAGGCCGGCCCCAGTACCAGTTCCCGGGCAGCCCCGGCAATGTCCAGCTTGAGTAATGTTGTGATCTGGGCGGGAATCGTATCCTCAAGGAGCCGAAAGGTTTGCACGTTCAGGCTGTTTTCAATCTTTTCCGTCTGCGTTCTTGAGCTCTGCAGCCAGAGTCGGCTATTGCGGTCGAGATTGGGGAAATCAATTGGCCTTTTGTTTACAGCCAGGGACACAAGGCCGGTATGGGGCGGGATGGTGAGATATTCAGGAAGCGCTGACCACTGGAAGCGGCCGGTGATTTCGCAGGCGCCGCTCTTCATTCGTATCCCGGGCACGCCCTCCCTGTTCATGACCAGGGCTGTTTGCCCATTCACCTTGACATCCATTGGCCAATGTCCCGTATCCCCTGGCAGCTGTAACCACCGTTCATCCTGTACCAGCCATTGTTGCCGGAACGAGCCGGCCGACTCGGTCACATTGACATCAAGCTGCGATGGCCAGTCACAATGCAGGATTGACGAGTCATTAAAGGAGGGCGGACACAGCAGTTCTGCTTCATGACCATGGAGAACCCATTCAACCCAGGGGGTTAAGGGAGGGGGAATCTTGGCGGGATGTTCGGCACGAGAGATGTCAGGGAAAAAACAGGTGAGAAGGAATACGAACAGGATTCTGGCGCCGAAGTTCATGGATTGTTTCTCCTGGAGATGGTGACACGCAGACCAATACTTGGTGAGTAATACATTGGAAGCGCTTCATTATCTCTACAATCAAACTTTTTTGCAAGGCACAACATTTTTTAAAAAAAAAGGGGAGATACCAAGAAGGTATCTCCCCTTTTAAGAGGCAGACAAATCAAACAGTTGGATTATACGCAACCGGTTGGTTTTGGCAGGCCAGCCATTTTACAGGCTCCTTTACCAGGACCGGATGGGAACAGCTCATAAATTCTTTTCAATGGAAAACCAGTGGTCTTGGAAAGGATACGAACCATTGGGGCAATACCATTTTTAACATAGTATTCCTGAAGAGCACTAATCACTTTGTTGTGCTCATCGGTCATCTCGCCAATACCCTCAACACTCTTTACATAATCAATCCAATCTGGATTGAATGTTTTGGAGTTGAGCAGGAATCCATCTTCATCTACCTCAAAAGTAGATCCATTGTGTTCTAATGTAGGCATGTTACCCTCCTTACAAAAATATTGTTTATTGGTTTGCACCGTTTCTGAAGCAAAAATTGATTTTGTTTTAATACTATAGGCTTTTTAGTTTGTCAAGTGAATGGATAGTCATTTTGTGCGGTATCTTTTTTCCGTAATTCTTGGACGTTCCGGCTCTTTTTGCTGTTTTTGACATCCAGGCAATGAAATTATTTTGTTACAATGGCGTTTTCTTTATTTCCAGGGATTATCGCCAGAGCATCCTCTATATGCTGGCAGAACATTTCACTGATGACTGGCAGCATCCCGATTCCCTGCTGAATAATTTCCACACTGATATTTGCAGCAGAGAGCAAGCTCATCCAGGAATTACTGTGACCTCCGGCCAGATCCCGATGAAAATGCATGCCTGCTACGAGCAGCAAGGGAATGATACAAACTTTTTTGTAGCCGGCATCCGTAATGTCGGCGATGACCTCGGCGCTTGATGGGCATCCTTCTTCAATCACGCCAACAAAAATCCGCGGGCCAAAGTGTCTCCGCATGAAATATTGCAGGGCTGGGTAGGCGCACCAGGCAGGATGATCCGTGCCATGCCCCACCAGGAGGATGGCTTGATCAGGATGGGTGTTGATTAAAGGTGACAGGCTGGTGCAAAGGGCCAGATAGTCTTCTGGTGAACTGAGCAGGGGCAGGCCGATAGAGGTGCGGAGGGGACTTTGTTTCGTTTCTTCTACTAAACGGATGAATTCATGACCGCCGAGGAGGTGGAGCGATTGGACGACTGCCCATGAGTAGTGCTGACGATACAAGGTTTCCAGTATCTCATGGGGATTGGAAATCGTATTCTGTGGCTGGCTGGATCCCCTGTCTTTGACCATGCGTGACGAATAGGCCCAGAAAATTTCATGGTCAGGGAAACGAGTCTTGATTCGGGCGTCCAGGTGCTCATAACTGGCCAGGGCCTTTGCGGTTGTGCCAAAAGCGACGATGACAAGAGGGATGGGGCGCATGTATTCCTCTGTGGGAAGATGGTTCATGGATTGCCGGTTTTTTTGTCAAGGGGCGCTGGAGCGGGTGAAGGCAAGAAGGCCCGGCGCGATTCTTTTCTCCTACGTATCGTAATTTATCTTTAAAAACGATATAAAAATGAAATCTGGTGCGGGGTCCGGTCAAACTTGCGGATGTTCGTGATTGCCAGGGTGCCCCATAGCCCTGCTCAGATACAAATTTTTTATTTCGTTCCCCCGATTTTCCTGTTACATTCGACTTGTTCAATACAATCAGAAAACCGCTATTTTTTACCAATTAGATACTCTAATCAGGAGTAACCCCATGACAACACCCGCGTGCCAGGAAGTAACCAGCAAAGAGAAAGAACAAGGTCTGGCCGATATTATCGCCTGCAATTCAGCGATCTGTTTTATTGATGGGAAGGAAGGGCGCCTGATCTATCGTGGTTATGATGCCCTTGATCTGGCCCGCAACTCCACCTTTGAGGAGGTGGCGTATCTGCTCTGGTACGGAAGATTGCCCGGTCTTACCGAGTTCCAGGCCTTTCTCGATGGGTTTACCGGCGGCATGCTGCTGCCGGTTGAAACGACCATGATCCTGCGGATGTTTCCCCGCACCGCTTCTTCCATGGAGGTCCTGCGCACTGCCGTTTCTTCTCTGGGCCATTGGGATCCTGACAGCGGCAACACTTTGCTGGATGCCTCGTTGCGCAAGGCCCAGCGGTTGACGGAACGTATCCCCTTGATTATCGCCGCCCATCAGCGCTTACGAGATGGGCAGGAGCCTATTGCCCCTATCCCCAATCATGGCATTGCCTATAATTTTTTGTATACCTTGCAGGGAAAAGAGCCTGACCTTGATATCGTCCGCGCCCTTGATGTGGCCCTCATCCTCCATGCTGATCATGAATTGAACGCCTCGACCTTTGCCGCCCGGGTCACCGCCGCCACCATGTCCGATATCTATTCGGCGCTGACCAGTGCCATTGGGGCGCTGAAAGGTCCGTTGCACGGCGGGGCAAATGCCGATGTGATGGAGATGTTTGAGACCATTGGTACGCCGGAGAAAGCGGAGTCGTGGATATTGAATCGTCTGGCGGTCAAGGGCAAGATCCCGGGGTTTGGCCATCGTGTCTATAAATGTGAAGACCCCCGGGTCGGCATCATGAGGGAATATGCCGAGCAGATAACCCGTAAGGCAGGTGATACCCGCTTTTATGAGATAGCCCAAGTCGTGGAAAAGACGATGCTTGCCAATTCCAAGGTCTTCCCTAATGTGGATTTCTATAGCGGCACCCTCTATCGGGCCATGGGGATTCCCACCGAGCTTTTTACCCCTATCTTTGCCATGAGCCGGGCGGTGGGCTGGTCTGCCCATATCTTGGAGCAATGGCGCAATAACCGTTTGATCCGGCCCAGTGCCAATTATATCGGACCTTGCCTGCGGCCTTATACCCCCATTGAAACGCGGACGTTGTAAGGAGTAGTCTCTCAGACTCCCTGCGGCGGTGGTTTGTTGTGAAGTGGCTTTTGGTGCATTATTGGCAAAATTCACTCACCCCCCAACCCCTTGCCCGTTAAAGGAGGGGGAGCTCAAGGATTGCCAACGCAGACCAGTTGAAAGAGGAAAAGAGCAAAGAAGACAGACCGTTTTCTTTTTTTCAAATCAACCAGTACGAGGTGTCCAATGACTCACCCCTTGTTGCAGCCACCCAAGCGTTTGTATCGAACCGCCAGGCCTGCTTCTCAGCTGCAACCACACAGCCTGAACATGATCGGATTTGGTTTTGACGGCACCGCCTGTTTTCGCAAGGGCACGGCCATTGCCCCGGATGCCATCCGCATGGTGGCCTCAGATATCGAGAGTTATTCGCCGTATCTGGATCTGGATCTGGAGGAAACCACGCCCTTTTATGACTTGGGCAATCTTGTTGTCCAGCAGAGTGGCGATGCCCATCAGGATTACCTTGCGGCCCATGAACGGTTCACCGAACTGGCCGGCTCTCTCGATTTTGCTAGTGAGGGGATTAAGTTTCTGACCCTCGGTGGCGAGCATTCCATCTCCTATTCCTTTATTGCCAAGTATTTGCAGGCCTTTCCCGATCTGGTCCTTCTTCATCTCGATGCCCATGCCGATCTGCGGGATGAATATCAGGGCTACCATTATTCCCATGCCTCAATCATCCGCAGGTGTCTTGATCATTTTGGCCCCGGTCATCAGCTCCGTCAGTTCGGGATCCGTTCCGGAACCAAGGATGAATATGTATGGATGCGGGAAAATCAGACCCTGGCGCCAAGTCTTGATGCCTTTGTCGCCTTTATCGAGGGGCTGCCCGTTGGCCGCCCCATCTATCTCACCCTCGACCTTGATTACTTCGATCCCGCTTTTCTCCCGGGCACCGGCACCCCGGAACCGGGCGGTCAGGATGTTTTCTCCTTTATCAGGATTGTCCAGGCCCTGCGCCATAAAAACATGGTGGCGGCCGATGTGGTGGAGTTGTCCCCGCCGGTTGACAGCAGCGGCAACAGTGATGTCTTTGCCACTAAGGTGGTCAGGGAGCTAATCCTTGCCTTTCACCGGGGTGGATGAAATGACCAATGATCCTGTTAGGATAGCCGCTGAAAATTGCGAACGTTACCATGTCCGGCATTGGGGGAATGGCTATTTTTCAGTCAACAACAAAGGGCACCTCTGCGTCTTGCCGGAAAAACGGGAAGATGGCCCTACCATTGACTTTCTCGAGGTTATTGAGGAGATCAAGAATTTGAAGATCTCTTTTCCCACGGTTATCCGTTTCCATGATATCCTCCGCTCCCAGGTGCGCCTTCTTAACACTACCTTTCGGTCGGTTATTGAAGAATGTGAATATCAGGGGCAGTTTCTCGGGGTCTATCCGGTCAAGGTCAATCAGATGCGGGAGGTGGTCGAAGAGATTATTGACGCTGGCCGGCCCTTTGATTACGGCCTGGAAGCCGGATCCAAACCGGAATTGCTGGCCGTTCTGGCCCTGAATGATAATCATAACGCCCTGACCATACTTAACGGTTACAAGGATGAGGACTATATCCGTCTGGCCCTGCTCGGTCGCAAACTGGATCGTAAGATCATTATTGTGGTTGAACGATTTTCGGAGATCTCACTGATTATCAGAATGGCCAAGGAGTTGGGGGTCGAGCCGATGATCGGATTCCGTGCCAAACTGGCAGCGCACGGCACTGGCCGCTGGGCCAGCGCCAGCGGCGAACGGGCCAAGTTTGGCCTTACCTGCAGCGAGATCCTGAGCGGGGTGGCGCTGCTCAGGCAGCAGGGGATGGCCCATTGCCTGAAACTGCTCCACTTCCATGTGGGCAGTCAGATCCCTGATATCCGTTTTATCAAGGAGGCCATCACTGAGGCGGGCCGCATCTTTGTTGATCTGGTGGCCCTGGAAATTCCCCTTGAATATTTCGATGTGGGCGGCGGGCTTGGCATTGATTATGACGGTTCCCGTTCCGCTAGTGAGTCGTCAAGGAATTACAGTCTGGAGGAGTATGCCTTTGATATCATTGATGGCCTCCAGTATATCTGTGATCAGGCAGGCATTGCCCATCCCCATATTGTCAGTGAGAGCGGACGCTATGTGACCGCCCATCACTCCTGTGTGATCACCAATGTGATTGATAATATTCATCAGACCAGCAATACCCTCAGCACCGAGCGGGAGTCAGGAGAACATAATCTGGTCTCCACCATACGTGCATCCGCCCATGACCTGAATGAAAGCAATTACCAAGGGATATTCAACGATATCCAGCAGTGTAAGGATGATGCCATCAGCGCCTTCCGTTTTGGGGTTATCGCCATTGGCGAGCGGGCCAGGATCGAGACCCTGTATTGGGACACTCTGGCCCGCATTCAAAAAATTGCAGCAGTTCAACCCTTTATCCCCGAAGAGCTGCAAAGGCTCGGTGAACTGCAGGCCAGCCAGTATCTCTGTAACTTCTCGATCTTTCAGTCGGCAGCCGATAGTTGGGCCATCAAACAACTCCTGCCCATCATGCCGGTGATGCGTCTTGATGAACAGCCGGATGTAAGCTGTTCACTGGTAGATATCACCTGTGATTCCGACGGCAAGATTGACCGTTTTATTGCCAAGACCGGTTTTGAAAAAACCCTGCTTCTGCACACTCTCAAACCGGCAGAAGAGTACTATATCGGCCTGTTTCTTACCGGGGCGTATCAGGACGTAATGGGCGATATGCATAATCTCTTTGGCCGGCTCAATGAGGTACATATCTACTGCGATGATGACGATCCCAATGATTTTTATATTGAAGAGATGATCAAAGGGACTTCTGCCCAGCAGGTATTGACCACCATGCAGTACAATCCTGAGCTTATGGCCAGGACCATCAAAAAAGAGATTGATCAACAGGTGCATCAGGGCAAGATCCAACCCCGTGAAGGGGTGAGGCTTGTGGATTTCTACGAAAATTGTCTGGCTGACTATACCTATTTGAAATTTTAGGGTATCGTTAAGGTCTTATAGTCATTGCGGGCAACTCTCGGTGCCGTTTTGCTTTTCTATAGATGTTACTAAAATCGTTGAAAGAGTACGCTGTATCAATTATGATAATTATTTCTAAATGTCTTTCTCAGTCTGGTTATCAAGTAGGATTGGATGGGAAGAAGAATTCTATTTTCTTTTAAGGAGAGAAATACATGTTCACCAATCTCAGTATAAAATGGAAAATGCTTTTGCTTGCTTTGCTCGGTCCTCTGCTGATTGCCTCCATTCTTGCATGGCAAAGGGTGAGTGATATCCGCCAGGGTGCAGAGGCCGCCATGATCTCTAAGAGTGCCAGTATCGTCCTGATGGCCGAGGCGACCCGTGATCGGATGGCCAAAAAACTGCAGATGGGGGTTATCAAACCCTTTGCCGAGCTTGATTCTTCCCAGATCGTTGATGCCGTGCCTATTGTTACTGCTTTGCAGGTTGCCGGCGACAAGGCCAAAGAGGCAGGATATACCTTTCGTTCCCCCAAGATGGATCCCCGTAATCCCGCTAATGCCCCCACCGAGTTTGAACGCCAGGTATTGGCGGAAATGGAAAGCCAGAAACTGACAGAAAAGGTCGTGATCGAAAAAGACCAGATTCGATATTTCAAACCTATTTATCTGACGGCCGAATGTCTTTACTGTCATGGTGACCCCAAGGGTGAAAAGGATGTTACCGGCGGGACCAAGGAGGGATGGAGGGTTGGTGAGATGCATGGCGCGTTTGAGATTGTCAGCTCTCTTGCCGAGACCAATAAGGCGGTATCCCGGGCACGCTGGAGCGTTCTGGCCTGGGTTGTGGGGACTCTTGGTTTTATTTTTCTTGTCTCTTGGTATATTCTTCAAAAAAATATAATAAATCCCCTGACGCAAGCCAATGATTTCATGGATAGAGTGGCCAAGGGCGATCTGACGGGAACCATCGTTGCCCAGTCGCGTGATGAAATCGGCCAGATGGTTGATAATCTGAATCATATGAGCGTGAACCTGAACTCCATTATTAAAGAGATTGCCCAATCGGGCTCTACTCTTCTTGATTCCTCCTTTCAGCTTGGTTCCGTGGCCGATGAGTTTTCGGCCAAGACAGAAGACACAGCGGGTAGGACGCAGTCAGTTGCTGCGGCGGCAGAGGAGATGAGTGCCAATATGGCAACGGTCGCTGCTGCTACGGAAGAGGCGGCTACCAATATTTCTCTGGTATCAGCTGCCACCGATGAGATGACATCAAATATCAAAGGTATTGTCAAATCCACAGAAAAAGCCCAGGTTATCACCAATAATGCGGTTGCTGAGGCTAAATCCGCCTCGGAAAAGGTGGATGAGCTGGGAGCCGCGGCCGATGAAATTGGCAAGGTAACGGAGGCCATTACCGAGATCTCTGAGCAGACGAATCTGCTGGCCTTGAATGCTACCATTGAGGCTGCTCGGGCTGGAGAGGCGGGCAAGGGGTTTGCCGTTGTTGCCAATGAGATCAAAGAGCTGGCCAAGCAGACTGCGGCGGCAACCGGCGAGATTACCACCAGAGTGCATACGATTCAGGGTTCAACGGCAACCACCGTTAAACAGATTCAGCAGATTACCCAGGTCATTGGTGAAGTCAATACCATTGTCATGTCCATTGTCACGGCTGTTGAGGAACAATCGGCAACTACCACCAATATTGCGGAAAGTATCAGTCAAGCTTCCATTGGCATCCAGGAAGTGACGGAGAATGTTGCCCAGGTATCGATCATTGCTGGTGACGTGGCCCAGGATATTGCCCAGGTTAATCAGGCCTCCGAATCTATCTCGCAGGGGAGCGGCAATGTGAAATCGAAGGCGGGTGAATTAAGTCATCTGGCTGAACAGTTGCAGGAGCTGGTAGGCCGCTTTCGGGTGTAGGTGTTGATGGAGTTGAAGGTATTCAATGTGATTCCCCGTATTCCATAGGGCAATGGTCATGTTGAATACCTTTGCGTTGTGTTTCCGTCGTGCTAGGATGAGAAGTGAATATTGGATGAGCCTTGTCTCTTCAAGATGTAAACTGGTAATCGAATATTCGTATCTCAAGTTAGAGAAAAAAGTCATTATAAATATGGGTGGTTATAGGTGATGAATCAGATTACATGGGACGATTCTTACAGTGTTAACAATGCTGAAATTGACGCTCAGCATAAGAAGTGGATCGAAATTCATAACAAGTTGGATCATATCCTGCTCAGTGGAAGTAATGCTGAAGTGTCCAATGCAGTAACAGAAACCCTTCAGGCTATGCAGGAATATGCCAATTATCATTTCCGGGCCGAAGAGCAGTATCTGAAAGAGATCAATTATCCTGGTCTGGTGGCACACAGGAGGCTGCATACAGATTTTGATGATTATCTTTACAGTTATCAGAGGAAGGTTCGGAGTGGGGAGTTGGTTCTTAACTCCGAGTTGATGTCCATCCTCAAAAAATGGCTGCTGAATCATATCATGCAGGAAGACCAGAAATATCGGGCGTTTTTGACTCAGAACTAAGCTGTTGTCTATAAATAAGTGTAACATTGGAATTCCGTGAACGGCATTCGCTCTTCATTCATCCTTGGTGCGAACGACACTGGGGCATCCATGCCTTGCGTAAGGGGCCATAATGAAATGGTTAAGAAGGTAATGGTTATTTCGTAACGGCCCCTAATATCCCCCTTTTCTTTGCTGTATTAACTTAATCCCATGTCATCTCAAGTCTCCTCAATCAAGACCGGCAATATCTCCTTAACTGGAGAGGAGTTGCTCCGCACCCTGCTTGATGCCATGCCGGATATCGTCTGTTTCAAGGATGGTGCCGGCCGATGGCTTGAGGCCAACAAGGCTGATCTGGAATTGTTTCAGTTGCTGGGTGTTGAGTATGTCGGCAAAAAAGACTCTGAGCTGGCAGTATTCAGTCCCTTTTACCGGGAGTCATTTCTGAGCTGTGAGGCAAGTGATGAAGAGGCCTGGCAGGCCGGGGTGCTGACCCAAGGGGAAAAAACCATCCTTTTGCCGGGTGGGGGCCATAAAGTCCTTGAGATTTACAAGATCCCTCTTTTTAACGAAGATGGCAGCCGAAAAGGATTGGTCGTGCTGGGGCATGATATAACGCCCTCCCAGCGGGCGGAGGAAGAACTGCAACGGCGTCGCCAGCAAGAGAATATTATAGAGCAGCTTCTGCGAGTCGGGTTTCAGGATTTTTCCCTGGAGTCGCAATTGTCTGCAGCACTTGACGCTATCGTCAGTCTGCCCTGGCTTCACTTTCTGCCGCGGGGAGGGATCTTTCTGGTCAGTAAAACAGAGCCGGAGACCCTGGAGCTCTGTGTACAGAAAAATATGGCTGAATCGCTGCTGAAACACTGCCGGAAGATTCATTTTGGTGAATGTCTCTGCGGGAAGGCGGCCAGAGATAGAGAGACTATCTGTACTCCTACGCTGCCCAGAGAGGATCAACACCGGTATGAGTGTAGCGAAGAGCTGAGTCATTATCTCGTTCCCATTATTCATCTTGAGAAACTTTTTGGGGTGTTGATGCTTTATGGGGACACTGGTCACACCTGTGATGAGCTGCAGCGGAGTTTCTTGCAAACGGTGGCCGACACCCTGGCCCTGCTTATTATGCGGCAGGAAACGGAAGACCGTTTACGGCGCAGTGAGGCAAGTTTGCTCAAGGCCCAGCAGATTGCCGGGCTGGGCTATTGGGAGTGGCAGGTGGTAGAAGACCGTCTTTCCTGGTCAGAAGGGGCGTACCGTTTGTTTGCGTGGGTTCCCGGCCACGAGCCGTCCTCGTACGCTGCTTTTCTGGAGTCTGTCTATCCTGAGGATCGGCAGAGATTTCAGGGTGCGGTGGACCATGCATTAATGACCAAGTGTGGGCTCAATTTTCAGCACCGCCTTATCCACCAGGATGGCACGCTGCAAGAGGTGCATGAAGAAGGGGAACTGGAATGTGACGCCGGTGGTGTCCCGGTGCGGATGTTCGGCACGGTGCAGGATATCACCCTGCGCAAGCACAGTGAAAAGCAGCTGGTCCTGGCCACCAGGGTTTTTGAGAGCAGCATTGAAGGAATCATCATTGCCGATGCGGATGGTGTTATCCAGTCAGTCAACAAGGCCTTTACCCAGATCACCGGGTACAGCCAGGAGGAGGTCATCGGCACAAAGCCGAGTATCTTGAAGTCTGATCGTCATGATCCTGCCTTTTATCAGGCAATGTGGTCTCTGTTGCTTGAGACGGGGAAATGGGAAGGGGAAATCTGGAACCGTCGTAAAAACGGCGAGGTCTATCCTGAGTATCTGACTATTACGGCCGTTGTTGATGAATATGACCAGCTGAGCCATTATGTCGCGGTCTTTCATGACCTGTCAGACATTCATGGGTATAAGGAACAGATTCATTTCCATGCCTATCATGATGCCTTGACCTCCCTGCCCAACCGTCTCCTGTTGCTTGACCGACTGAAAGTGGCGATGCGACATGCCCAGCGCTTGACCAAATATGCAGCGGTCTTGTGCCTTGATCTTGACAATTTTAAACATGTCAATGACTGTCTGGGCCATATGGCTGGTGATATCCTGTTGCAGCAGGTTGCCGAGCGTCTCAAACTTTGTGTGGCTGCCGATAGTACGGTGGCACGTCTGGGGGGCGACGATTTTGCCATTATTGTTGAACAATGTGATGATATAAAAGATGTTGTACTGATTGCGGAAAAGATTCTTGAACAATTCGTTACGCCCTTTAATTTGACAAGTTATGAGACTTTTATCACCGTGAGTATTGGCATTACCTGTTTCCCCAATGATGGCAGTGATGCTGAGATCCTGCTGAAAAATGCTGAACTGGCCATGTATAGGGCCAAGAATGAAGGGAAAAATAAATATCAGCTTTTTGCCAAGACTATGAATGCTCGGTTGATCCATCGTCTTTCCCTGGAAAACAACCTGCGTAAGGCCGTGGACCGGAATGAGTTTCTGGTTTATTATCAGCCGAAAGTTTCTGCCTCTTCTGGAGAAATTGTGGGGGTGGAGGCCTTGGTTCGTTGGCAGAAAAGAGATGGTCAGTTAATTTCACCTCTCGATTTTATTCCCTTGGCCGAAGAGACCGGTTTGATTGTTCCCATCGGTGCCTTTGTTTTGCGTCAGGCCTGTCTGGATACCGGGAAATGGCTCAAACTGAACAAAAAACTTTCGGTCTCGGTGAATCTCTCTGCCCGTCAGTTCATGCAGGAAGGACTGGTTTCCGAGATTGGCCGCATTCTCGATGAGACCGGATTTCCGGCCTCCAATCTCGAACTGGAGGTCACGGAAAGCGTGGTTATGGGCAACGAGCAGGCGGCTATCGAGCAATTACAGGAACTGAAAGGACTCGGCCTCCATTTGGGTCTTGACGATTTCGGCACCGGCTATTCCTCGCTCCAGTATCTGAGAAAGATGCCCATTGATACCTTGAAGATCGATCGTTCTTTTATCAAGGATTTGCCGGATAATGCTGAAAGTTCGGCCATTGCCATTGCCATCATCTCTTTGTCGCAGGCTCTGAAGCTTGAACTGGTGGTAGAGGGGGTTGAGAATCACGCGCAACTGCAGTTTCTTTGTCAGCAGGATTGTCAGGAAATACAAATTCAGGGGTATCTTTTCAGTCCGCCTGTGCCCGCTGCTGCCTTTTCTGATCTGTTGGATCGAGGGCCGTATCATATTGATGTGGCATAATAAAAATGGACACTTTCTTAAAAGTGGATTAGACCCCGCACGAGGAAAGGTTTGACTCGTAGATTTCTACGAAAATTATCTGACTGATGAAAGGCGGCCAACATGGATTTAACTTGCGGATTTCGGAGAATGTTTGATGATCAAGGCATATAAAGACTGGAGTATTTTTTCAAAAATCATGAGCCTATCGCTTCTGACCTTGCTGGTGCTGGTGTTGGCTACGATGTTTGGGCTGGTGCCGTTTATCCGCGAGCTGATCATGACGGAGAAGCAGGCCACTGTCAGCAATCTGGTGCAGGAGGCAATCAGTGTGGTGGCGTCGTACGAGAAGCAGGTTGACGCTGGGACACTTGCCAAAGAGGATGCCCAGAAACAGGCTGTCGAGCGGATTGCCGCTATTCGCTATAATGAAAAGGATTATATCTGGATCAACGACCTGACCCCGAGAATGATCATGCACCCGATCAAACCGGAGATGAACGGTAAAGACCTGAACGAAAACAAGGATCCCAATGGCAAGTTTCTGTTTATGGAGATGGTCAAGGTCTGTAAGGACAAAGGTAAGGGCTTTGTTGAATATGCATGGGCCAAGCCGGGCAACAGCAAACCTGTGCCCAAGATATCATATGTTGAGTTGTATCCGTCCTGGGGTTGGATCGTGGGGACTGGTGTCTACATTGATGATGTCGATACCCAGATGCAGAAGATCGTGCTCGGGATAGGCATGGCTCTTTGTATATTGACGGCACTGGCTATCATGTTGGCCCTGTTTATAGCTCGCTCAATTACCGTTCCCGCATCTGTGCTGGTCAACCAGACGGCACAGGTAGCCAAAGGAGAGCTTGATATCCAGATTGTATGTTCTTCAAATGACGAAATCGGGCAGTTAGCCTACTCGTTTAAAATAATGACAGAGAACCTGCGTGCCATCATCATGGATATTGTCAGCGGTGTCGATGAGCTTACCTCTTCGTCGAATGATCTGGCTGCAGCCTCTAAACAGATATCGTCCTCGGCGCGTGACACGGCCGATAAATCAAGTTCGGTTGCCGCTGCCACCGAAGAGATGAGTACCAACGTTCAGTCGGTTGCCGCAGCGATGGAGCAGTCGTCGTGCAATGTCAACATGGTTGCCTCTGCCTCCGAGGAGATGACGTCGACGATCAACGAGATTGCCCAGAATGCTGAAAAGGCCCGTTCCATTTCCGAAGAAGCGGTCAAGCAATCCCGGCTCACCTCTGAGAAAATGGCAGACCTTGGCGAGTCAGCCATGAAAATTGGCAAGGTAACCGAGACCATTACCGAAATATCGGAACAGACCAACCTGCTGGCCTTGAATGCTACCATCGAAGCGGCAAGGGCCGGTGAGGCGGGTAAGGGCTTTGCCGTTGTTGCCAATGAGATCAAGGAACTGGCCCGTCAGACTGCATCGGCGACGGTTGATATTAAAAATCAGATCAACGAGATGCAGGCCACAACCTCAACGACAATTGCAGACATTGAGAAAATTTCTGCCGTGATTAGCGAGATCCATAATGTGATCAATGGTATCGCCACAGCCGTAGAAGAACAGTCGGCCGCATCCACCGAGATCGCCAACAATATTTCCCAGGCGTCGCAGGGTATTGCCGAGGTTAATGAAAATGTGGCCCAGAGCACAGTGGTTATTGCCGATATTACGCGCGATATTGCCGGAATCAATCAACAGTCGGCTCAAGTGGGAGAAGGCAGCGGCCAGGTTCAGTCGAGCGCCCATGGTCTGGCTGAGTTGGCCACCCAGCTTGAAAAT
>CAITDH010000358.1 GCA_903891045.1 uncultured Desulfobulbaceae bacterium
AAGGTGTCATTGATATGATAATAGGCCCTGTTTGCAAGGTATTTTTCCAGAAAATGATTGGTCAGCCAGAGTCGCCAGTTCACCCTCAAACTGTTCTCTATGTAGGTTTTATACACTTCTGTCGGGGTGGAGACCGCGTAGGCGACAAGGTATAGCAGCAATCCGTGGTTAAATCCTTGCCGGTCCATTTTAGACAGAGCCGTGAGAAAATCGCTGGATATGTAACTTATCTTTACCGCAATAAGGGCACTTCCCGCCATCAGAAGCAGCAGAAGGGCAAGAACGCCTCTGGCGCGCCTTTTTTCTTCTGAATTCCAGTACAACCTGGATATTTCCCAAAACCTTTTCCAGAGCTTCAGGTCATAGATATTGGGAGTTTTCGGTAATTCCTGCATGCATCTCTCGTGGTGTTTCAGGAGAATATTCTTCTAGGACGCCGCAGTCATCTGGAACTCTGCAGCAGTCACGAACCGCCAGCCACCTTTTCCTTGCAGTTCAAGTACGTTGTCGTGATAGGCGAGGAGACTTGGCCGGTGTCCGACGCTGACATACGTCATGCCTGATTCATGAAGCTGCTGGTAGAGCCGAGCTTCATTGTTCACATCAAGAGCGCTTGTGGCCTCATCTAGAATGGCGTAACGCGGCTTGGTCATGAGCAGTCGGGCAAAAGCCAACCGCTGTTGCTCGCCGGGGGAAAGCAGATGCCCCCAATCCATCACGACGTCAAACCCGCCAAACCTTTCCGGCAGACCTTCCAGATTGACCTTTTTCAGAACCGTATTCAGTTCATCGTCTGAGGCATCCTGTTCCAGATTGGGATAGACGAGCTGTTCCCGCAACGATCCCAGGATCATATAGGGGCGCTGGGGCAGAAAGAGCATCTCTGGTAGCGGAGGACGAAATATCAGCCCTTCACCGGCGTTCCAGAGTCCGGCAAGCGCCCGCAGCAGCGAACTTTTACCCGTGCCGCTGACACCCGCGATGAGCATCCCTCTTCCCGGTAAAACTTCGGCCGTTGCCTCCCGCAAGAGTGTATGTTGATAATCGGGGGTCTGGAGGGTGACCTTATCCAGGGCCATCCGGGAGTCCTCCCGGGACTCGATGGTGCCTTGGCCATTGATTTTTTGCCCTTCTGCCGCTTGATCCAGGGCCGCGTCAAAGGCCTCCAGGCGGGTGATCTCGGTGGCGAAGGTGCCGAAAATGGTAAAATAGTTAACAATTATGGCAATAGAGGATAATACTTGTGTAAACGCTCCGGTCGCTACGACCAGAACTCCATACGGAACCTTACCGGAAAAATACTGCGGAGCTAGCAGCAGGTAGGGGAGAAAAACCGCAAAATTATTAAAACCAGTGGTAAAGAAGGCAATATTTCGCTCCCAGCCGACCAGCATCCTGAGAACAGTGATCAATGCCAGTAATCGCCCCTTAACTTGGGTATATTCTCGGCTTTCCCCTCGGTAAAAGGCTATAGACTCAGCGTTATCCCGAATCTGAACCAGACCGTAACGAAAATCAGCCCCTTTCTGCAGTTCTTGAAAATTAAGGTTGATCAGGCGTTTTCCGAACCGCATACTGACATCCGTGCCAATGACAGCATAGAGCAGCACCAGCAGGCACAATGTACCGGAAATATTCCAGAGAGCCCCGGCATAGGTAAGAAAGGCGGTTATTGAAAAAAAGAGAATACTTATAAAACCTATGCCGATACTCGTAAAAGCCGCAACGCTGTCACATATCC
>CAITDH010000359.1 GCA_903891045.1 uncultured Desulfobulbaceae bacterium
CTCAATTATTGTTTCCACTATTTACTTGGTTGCACCTTTATTTGGTGGAATATTATTTTGGAATGCAGTTATTTATTATGGAAATCATGCTCTATTTGCTATTTTGTATCTTTGGATGTTAGAAAAATTTTATATTAGCTCAATATCTAAAGTTGCATACGGTTTAATTACCATTTATACGATGCTATGTTTGTTCTTATGGTATGAAACTAATACTGCGTTAATAGGTTCAATTGTCTTTTTATTTTTTTCTCTTTTTGGTTATCGCAAATATAAGTTTTTTTTATCTCGAAAAATGTCTCCACCTCTAACAAAACCAAAAGTTTAGAAATAGGGAACTACACGAGAATACGCTTATTTATTAGTTTTCAATGAATTTTTTTTGCCAAAGTCGCGGGAAAGAATTATCGAATCACCTCCCAGCAATATACGGATGGCAACCTGACAACCTTTAGTTACACCAACGACAAACTGACCAAAGTGGCCAACAGTGGCCACAGCTTGAACCTGCAATATAATGGCGATGTAATCAGCTCAGTAAGCGACTCCTCTGGTCGTTCGGTTTCCTACGGTTACACGGGAAAGGATTTGACCAGCTTTAGTGATTCAGACCAGAATGTATCTTCCTTTGGCTATGACACTGGCCACCGGATAACCACCCTAAAAAACCCGTTGAACATTACCACAGCCACCAACAGCTACAACAGTCAGGGCCAGGTCATTCACCAGACTGTTCCCCGGCAGAGTGGAGGGAACGTGACTTATGATTTTTACTTTTCAGGGTTTCGCAATGCGGAAGAAGACCCGGATGACCAGAAACTAACCTATTATTTTGATAGCAAAGGCCGGGCAATCGGCTCTGAAAACGAACTTGGCCATTCCAGCAGCCGCACTTACGACGGCCAGGATCATCTGGTTCAAGCAACCGATTCCCAGGGGCATACTGCACACTTTACCTATGACGCCAACCATAACCTTGTCTCCTCTGTGAATCCTTTGAACAGGCAGATTGTAAATTCTTACGACGCCCAGTATCAGTTGATCAAAGCCAGCGATCCGCTGGGCCACGCAATAGATTTCAGCTATGATGGGAAGTATCATCTCACCTCGACTACCGTATACCCGGCATCCAGTCAGAACATTGTAACCAGGGCAACCTATTACCCCAATGGACTAGCCGCCACATCCAAAGACGGTCGGGGCATCACTACCACTATGACCTATGATTCTCATGGCAATCCCGCTTCCAGCCGAGTAAATGGAGAAAAAGTCGTTGCCACCGAATATGATGCAACAGGCCGACTGGTTACCCTTACCGACCAGGGGGATACCACCACCCAGTTCCAGTATAATAATCGCGGGCTTGTCACCCGCAAGACCGATCCATTCGGCCGGATCACCGAATACAGCTACAACAATGACGGTGCCCTACATAGCCGCGCCGACCGCAACGGTGACTCCACGATCTATATCTACACTCCCACCGGCAAGGTGGACACGGTAACCTATCAGGATGGTTCCGCTGTTCGTTTCAGCTATGACCAGCATGACCGGCTGAAGAACATGGCGGATTCTTTGGGAACGACCACCTATACCCGTGATATTGCCGGTAGGGTTCTCTCAACCACCGATGCCAATGGTAACACCATCGGTTATACCTACGATGAAAACGGCTATAATGGCCTGCTGACCACCCTCACTTATCCCGGAAACAAACAGATTCATTATGCCTATGATGGACTGAACCGGCTTAAGACTGTGAACAACTGGCTGGGACAGACCGCTACCTACAACTATGATGATGCGGGACGGATGACGAGCTTAGTGAATTTTAACGGCTCCGTCACCACCTATACCCACGACAATGCTAACCGGTTGACCGGACTCGCGGCCAGGACATCCGGAAACAATGTAGTCGCCTCCTTTGTTTATACCCTTGATGCCAATGGCAACCGGACAGGAATTGACAAACAGACTCCGTTATCTCCAGCTTTGCCCGCGCGCACCGAAACCGCCAGTTATCTGCACAACCGGTTGACCGCTACCGACTCAACGCTTTATACCCATGACAACGAGGGGCAACTGCAAACCAAACAGAATGGCTCCACCACCAGCTACAGTTTTAACAAGGCGTACCGGTTAACCGGGATTTCCGGCGGAACCAGCTATCAATACGATGGTTCCGGCAAGAGGATACGGGCGGTGCGGAATGGTGTCACCACCCGATATATCTACGATGCTGTCGGTAACCTGCTGGCCGAAGCGGACGGCAGCAACACCATTACCCGCTATTATATCCATGGCCAGGGACTCCTGGCGGCAGTGACCCCGGCGAATGCTACCTTCTGCTACCATTATGATGGAGTCGGCTCGACGGTCGCCATTACCGATGGCTCGCAGAATGTGGTTAACTCCTACGCCTACACGCCGGACGGCATGATTATGGGTGAGAATGAAGCCTTTGCCCAGCCCTTTAAATATGTGGGCCAGCTGGGAGTTATGGCCGAGCCCAATGGGTTGTATTACATGCGGGCCAGGTACTATAATCCGGCAACAGGAAGGTTTATCTCCGAAGACCCGCTGGGCTTTGGCGGCGGCGATGTGAATCTGTATGTGTATGCCGGGAATAATCCGGTTTTGTTTGTGGATCCGTTTGGACTGACAGGATTGACTTTAAGCGAAGCGAATAGACATTGGAGCGAGGGCGGTGGCTCGTCTTTAATTGTAGATGTTGGCACTTTGGATTTAAGCAATGTTTCAAAATTGCCACCATCTGGTCAAGTGAATTTAGCAGGGAATAACTTCTCTTCAGTTAATGACGCTCTTGTATATGGAACAGTGACCTTAGTTCAAGGACCTGACAATACTGTTAGCGGTGGTCGTGATCGATACAATTTCGACATTAAACCTTGGTCGACACAAACAATTGCACGTAATATTGAGACTATTATTGGAGGAATTTACGCAGGGCCAGGAACACCTTACAATATAGAGTTTACGGGAACAGCGACACTCGGATGTAACAATTAGGATTTGCTACCATGAAAAAATTACTTCCAATATGCGCAGTGATTATTTTCCTTTTAGGTTGCAATAATAAAGAAAATAGTCCTGACGCAGAGATGTTTAACACTGCCAATAAAGTCTATCAAGATTATCTTTTTGAATATGGAATTGACAGCAAAATATTTTCTCTCCCGATCATTGAAACACAGCTTGATGGTACGAAAAGCTTTAAGTGGATTGCTATAGATTCTAAAAAAAATGTAGTTAGCGTTGAAGTACTCGTCGTAAAAACCAATGATACAAAACCTGAATTGATTTTAACTGGAAATAACGATGCATGGCTGCATCTCATGAATACAAAAGAACGAAAAAAGGGAAGGCATTATTTTTGAAAGACGCAAGGTGCCTAAAGTAAACACATCACACCTGACATTTTCAATCTTTGTGAATATGTCACGAGTTTGTGGAGTGCCCAAGGGTATGGTATGTGCAGAGATAGCACGGGGGCTCTTTACAAGCTTATGTTCTGAGTGACTACCCAGCTTGCGGCGAATTTATGTGTTTCTCGTACATTACTTTTGGTATCCACCTTTTTTAACTTACTCACCCCAGCCAGGTGCCAATCTGATAGATGGCAGTGGCCAGGAGAAAAGCAAAGACGGTGTTAAAGGATATGGAAAACAGGGCCCATCCCCAGTGTCCGGCTTCTTTGGCGATACAGACCACCGTTACAAAGCAGGGGGAGTAAAACATGATGAAAATCAAGGCGGCCACTGCCACTACCTTGTTCCAGTTGGGGTCACGGGTCAGCCGCTTGCCTAAAGAGTCAGATGCCTCTTTTTTGACCTTGCCCATAGAGTAGGCGGTTCCCAGGGTGGAAATGATTACCTCTTTGGCTGCAACCCCGCCAACCAGGGCAATATTGGTTCGCCAGTCAAACCCTGCTAATCTGGAGACGGGTTCCAGGGCGATGCCGATCCTGCCGGCAATGGAGCTGCGTAAGGCCTGTTCCGATTCCTGATTAGTGATGGCGGTGATCTGTCGCCGGAGGGACTCTGCCTCTTTTGAGATTTCTTCTTTTTGTGATGTGTTCTTGGCAATGATATCTGACGTAAATGCAGCAGTGACTGTCTGTCGCTGCTGTTCATAGGCGGCCCGGGTTGCCGCCGGCAATCCGGGATAGGTCATCATGGCCCAGAGGAGGATGGAGATACCGAGAATGACGGTCCCGGCTTTTTTGATGTACTGCCAGGTGCGCTCCCAGGTGTGGATAACCAGTCCCCGCAGGGTGGGAAAGCGGTAAGGGGGCAGTTCCATGACAAAGGGCGTGGCTGCGCCTCTGAGCACGGTTGCCCTCAGAAATTTGGCGGCCAGCAGGGCGACTGCCCAGGAGATCAGGGTGAAGAGAAACATGTATATGGCTTTGTGTTCACTGAAAAAGGCGCTGATCAGGAGGGCGATGATCGGTACCTTGGCGCCGCAGTTCATGAAGGGGACGGTGAGCAGGGTGGCCATCCGTTCCTTGGGTGAACGCAGGGTCCGGGTGGCCAGGACCCCAGGCACAGCGCAGCCTCCGGCGATCCCGCCTGAGACGATAAAAGGCATGACCGAGGAGCCGTGCAGGCCAAAAATATGGAAGATGCGATCCATCATGAAGGCGACTCTTGCCAGGTAGCCGGAATCTTCAAGGACGGCAATTCCCAGAAACATGAACATGATCAAGGGGACAAAGCCTAGCACGCCGCCCATCCCGTTGATCACCCCGGAAATAATCATGGATTTGACCGGGCCGTCGGGCAGGATCAATTCTACCTGACCGCCTAGCCAGCCAAAGAGCGAACCCAGCCAGGATACCGGAAGCTCGCTCCAGACAAAGGTGAACTGGTAGAGGCCAAACAGGATCATGAGCATGATCACCGGGCCCAGGAGACGGTTGGTCAGGACCTTGTCGATCTTGTCAGAGGTATAGAGCCGGTCGGTGTCAAAGGTATGGGTCTGCACCCTTTGGCGGAGGATGGACTTGATGAAGCCGTACCGATGGTCAGCGATGATTGCCTCCGGGTAGGCGTCCATGGTCTTCAGGAGATGGTCAGAGACCTGGGTGACCTTTTCTTCAAGGCGGAACGCAGTGGCGCTGTTGTCCAGCTGTCCTTTCTGCAGGATCTGGTCATCATGTTCAAGGTATTTGATAGCGGTAAAACGGGCAGGGTAGGTATGGGTCAGAAAATTGTTTGCTGAAATTATGGTGATCAGTTCCATGATGGCCTCGTCCAGATCTTCGCCATAGGAGATATCACGGGGCTGCCATTGCTGTGCGGCCTGTATGATGGCCTGGCTGATCAGCGCATCGGTTCCCTGTCCGGAACGGGCAATGATCGGCACCACCGGCACTCCCAGCAGTTCAGCCAATTTGTTGGCACTGATCTCAATGCCGCGATCCTTGGCCACGTCTATCATGTTGAGGGCAATGATCAGAGGGCAGCCAAGCTCGAGAAACTGGGTGGTCAGATAGAGATTGCGCTCCAGGTTTGAGGCGTCAACGATATTGATCACCACCTGCGGTTTCTCGTTGACCAGATAATCCCTGGTCACGACCTCTTCCACCGAATAAGCCGTCAGGGAGTAGGTTCCTGGCAGGTCGGTGAGGGTAATCTCCTGACGGTTTGCCTGTGTTTGGTGAGTGAACGCTCCTTCCTTGTAGTCAACGGTGATGCCGGGATAGTTCCCCACGTGTTGTCTGGCCCCGGTCAGAGTGTTGAACAGGGTGGTTTTTCCGGCATTGGGATTGCCGACAAGGGCCATGCGTAGATTCTGTTTCATTGGCAAAGTATGGTGCTCAGAAATGAGATAAGTGGGCGGAGGCAGGTTGCGCTGTGAGTGATCAAGTCCTTGGTTGGTCCTTCTTTTCCTGGGTGGCTGGTGTGCATTTTTGAGAAGAGCAGCCGGAGCAACCACAACCGCAGCTTATCTTTTCTTTGGGGTCTGTCATGATCTTGAATTGTTGATAGAGCTTTCTGCCAATAAAAAAAAGACAGAGTGCAAGAATAACGGCGACTACAAGGGATTGCCACATGATATTCCTCAGCTTTGATAGTTAGGTAATCCTAAATGTAAAATGTCAAAAAAAAGCCCTATGTTGTGCGGGCTGTCTCTTATACTTTTGTCACCATAATATTTTTGGTGGTATTGCTGTCCAGGCTGAGGGTCGAACCTTGCAGTTTTAACAGGCACTGCGAACCGTTTTCGGGGCAGAGCAGTTCAACCTCTTCTCCGGGATATACCCCCAATGATGCCATTCTGGCGCAAAGTTTTCTGTCCCCGGTGATCTTGCAGATCTTTAGACGCCCAGATCGGCAGGATTCTGAAAGGGGGGCAACTTGCTTGGGACCAGGGGATTGCTTTACGCAGTTTTTTATCTTGTCAGCCAGGCAGGAACATTTTCGATTAAGTATCTTAAAGGTCATAACTTTATTCCCCTATATTAATGAATAGCCATGTTTAGGTACACCAAACATTAATCCCTGTCAATATTTTTTCAAGAGATAATAGTTATGTTGCTGGATATTTCAGGGGCAGGATTTGCAGAGGAAGTGTTGGTAGTGGGGGTGATGGGTGTTTGGGCAGGGAATGGTTGGCTGATGTTATTAGTCGTGGTCATCGACGGTGACGGTGATATGGTCGGCCTCATTGTTGCGCAGGGTCAGGATTCCTCCCATCACCCACAGGGCCACTGGATCATTGAGCGGGGCACGGCCCTGGATGGTGATTTGGGTGCCTGGAACCAGACCCATCTCGCGCATCCTGAGGCCAAGTTCGCCGCCAACTTTCACGGAAACAATAATTCCGGATTGATTTTTTTTCATCTGTCGCAGGTTTATTTCAGGCATATTTATTTCAGATACTTTTTGATGGGAAAGGTGTGATGTTATGGAGAGCAGTTTTTTTATAGCCACCCCTGATAAAGATGTCAAGGTGGTCAGGTGGGTGCTAGTTTTATCAGATGGAGGCTTTGGGAATAAAAAAGGCCTTCTGCGAAAATTCACAGAAGGCCTTTGATATATGGTGACCCCAAGGGGAATCGAACCCCTCTTTACGGCGTGAGAGGCCGCTGTCCTAACCGATAGACGATGGGGCCTAAAGGTCGATGTCTTTTTACAGGAATCGGCTTCTCTTGTCAAGGAATTGTTCAGGGCTTGTTTGATGATAAATATGAGTTGAGATGAAAAGGGGCTCAATGCTTGCCGGTTGCAAGCTCTCGGCCCATGGTTATGGCCTGCTTTAAGTACTGGGTCTGTGTTTGGATGGCTCCGCGCTGATCTACCCCCCGGACTAGCAGGGATTCTCCGCATTCCAGGTCAAGGGCGTCAAACAGGGTGCGGGCGGTAAGTAAGGCGCCGTCAAAGACCTTTTTTCCTTGAGTGGCCGCGGTTGCCAGGAGGATTCCTTGGCGCTGTTTATCTTTCCTGAAACGGATTCCTAAAAGATATTTTCGTGCCCAACGGGCCTGGAAACGATCGACGAAGGTTTTACATTGGGCTGAAAGGCCATAAAAATAGATGGGACTGACCAGGATCAGATGATCACAGAGATCAACCTTTTCGTAAAGGGCAGTCATGTCATCTTCGATAACACAGGTTGAGGTCTTGTTGCAGCCTCCGCAACCCTGGCAGGGGGAGATTTTCAGATCGTTGAGGCGGATAAATTCAACGGTGGTGCCGGGAATCTCCTGTGTTCCGGTCGCCACGCTCTGGGCTAGGGTCTCGCTGTTGCCGTTTTTGCGGGGGCTGCCAAGGACGATAAGGACATGCATGGGGGCTCCTGTTAAGGTAGATCAGTGCTCAAGGGTTTTTTCGAGCAGCGGCCGAAGAGAGCAGTCTCCTCCCGCAGCCAGAAGCTTAATGAGTCTGTTAAAAAACGAGGGGCGCAACGCCATGTCCAGTTACCTTTTCTGGTTCCTGGGCTGTTCATCTTGCAGTCGTTGCCAAACCCCAGGATATCCTGGAGGGGGAAGATGGTCAGGCGGCCGATTGAGGCCAAGGCCAGGTAGATAAGATCTTTGTGGATGGCTGAGTGGTTGTCGTCTTGCTGGTTGGCGAGTTTTTTGATTCGCTGTTTCAGGGAGGGACTTAAGTGATCACTGAGGAACCAGCCAACAGTAGTGTCATTGTCATGGGTGCCGGTATAGACCACATAGTTCTGGCTGGTGTAGTTATGAGGGAGGAAGGGGTTGTCCGGGTTGTCGTCAAAGGCAAACTGCAGCACCTTCATGCCGGGGAACCCAAGAGAGCGCCGCAAAGCGGTGACTTCCGGGGTGATGACGCCCAGATCCTCGGCGATAATATTGAGCGTGCCAAGGGCGGCAAAAATTTTGTCAAAAAATAGTTTGCCCGGCCCTTTGAGCCATTCACCCTGGATGGCCGTTTCCTCTTTCTCGGGAATGGACCAGTAGGCCTCAAAGCCGCGAAAGTGGTCGATACGTGCGGTGTCAACCATTTGTAATACCGAACGGAATCGTTCAACCCACCAGTTGGTCAACTTTTCCTGAATATCTTGATCCGTGGTCTGCCACCGGTAAAGAGGGTTGCCCCATCGTTGTCCGGTTTTGCTGAAATAGTCGGGCGGGACGCCGGCAACATGAGTGGGGCGAAGGCTTTCCGGGTCAAGGGTGAATATTTCCTGATTGGCCCAGGCATCGACACTGTCCCAGCCGACATAGATAGGGATGTCGCCAATGAGTTTGATATTTTCTTTTTTGGCTTTGGTCTGCAGGAGCTGCCATTGCCGGAAAAACTCAAACTGCTCAAAGGCGTAATATTCCATGCGTTCGTGGTGTTTCAGGTACAAGGCGGCCAGGGCTTCCGGTCTGCGGGTGGCAATCTCGACAGGCCAGTCAAACCATCCCTGGTCATGAAATTCTTCTTTCAGGGTCATGAAGAGGGTGTAGTCGTTCAGCCAGGGTGTATTTATTTTAAAATCAGTAAATTGGGGTAAATCTGGAGAAAAATTGGTAAAGGCCTCTTGCAGGAGTCTGCTCTTAAAGGCTGTGACTTTCGGAAAATCGACGCTATATTCGGAAAAAGCAGGCGTGTTTGTAAGGGTGCTTTCCTGGATCAGTCCTTCTTCAAACAGCAGGTCAGGTGAGATTAGGAGCGGAGAACCGGCAAAGGCCGAGGTGCTCATGTAGGGAGAATTATCAAAAACCGGGCCACCTGGTCCTACGGGAAGAAACTGCCAGTACCCTTGTCCGGCGCGAGCCAGAAATTCAAGAAAGGTGTGGCTGGAGAAACCCAGGTCACCGATACCGTATGGAGAGGGCAGGGAGGTGATATGGGCAAGGATGCCGCTGCCGCGTTGGGGGAGGGCAGAGGTTGTAGAGGTATATTTTGTCATTGATGAAAAGAAATAAGTATTGTTATTTTGGCAGGTTGTGGGGTCGCTTGTCAGCGATGGAAAAAAGATGGTATTGACTCTCTTGCCTGTTGGCGAATCTATCTTATAGTATTTAGGATGTTGTTTTTTTGTTCAAGAAAAATGATTTTCATTTTTTTATTGATATTCAATCTTATTTATTTGTTTTTTTGTTATCGGGCGTTGTAGTATGGAATGTTTTCATGAAAGTTTTGTGGTCGTGGAAGGATGTCTTGCTTTTTGTTTGATTTGTTCCCGTAAGAGAAATTGATATTTTTGATTAAGAATTTGGACGGGTAAAGGTATAAGACTAATTTTTTACTGTACTTATTAGTCTTTGTAAACAGATGAGTTGTTTTAAAAATATATGAGATGGAGTATGGCACAGTGCTCTCCGAATTGAAAGAAAATCTGCTGAAGGCTGGTCAGACTGAAGGGTGTCTCAGTTTTAGTGATTTGAATGAATTGTTGCCTGATGAGATTAAAGATCCCAATGCTATTGAAAGTATCTTTAATTTTCTGGGGGACAATAATATCCAGATCGTCACCATTGAAAAAACCGGTGAAAAGAGGACCTTGTCTGGAGAGGTATGGGACCATGACAAGGTCTCCATGGATGACGATGATGATCTGGCAGAGTCCTCGATTGCAGTTGCGGGCGATGGTAGCCATGAAGCGGAAGAGACCACTACCACATACCTGCGGGAAATGGGGCAGTTTGATCTGTTGACCCCTGATGAGGAGGCGAAGTATTCCAAGACTATCCGTCAGGGTTTTGATGCGATCATTCAGGCCATACGCGATGATGTCTCTGAGGTTGCCGAGATTTCCCTGCTCTGTGCCCGGATTGATCTCTGGGAAAGGCGTGATCCCACCTTAA
>CAITDH010000360.1 GCA_903891045.1 uncultured Desulfobulbaceae bacterium
CCTCATCCGCTTTTTTTCCACTCGCCAGAAAGGGCCTGATATCCGCGGCCCGAATCGGCCCAAAGATCCCCTTGAAACCGCATGCTGCTTTCAGTTGCAGGGCCGAAACCCCAGGGGCACTGTATTGCGGAAGAATGAGCTCACGGTGATTGACCACCTCCGCCAGTCTTGCCCGCTGGACCTGATAGGCTACCTCTTCCGTAGAAAATGTCCCTTTCCCTGCGGCACACCATACGTTGATGCCTCTGGTATCCACCACCAGTATCCACACATCCATGCCCCCCAGTTCACGGCGCAGGGCATCAAAGGTCAGTTTGTAGTTGGCGGTAACCAAGACAGGAGACTCACCGGTTGGCCTGCCGACACAGTACAGTCCGGGCGTTATGGTGTATTGATCACGCTGAATACCGGTACGCGCTCCGATCGTCCCCATATGATCAGCGCGGCTCAGGATGGTAGCCACCTGCGGGACCAAACCTGCCTGTGAATCGACAAAACCAGTGACAAAAGGGAATAGAGTGTATCCTGCCCGTTCATGCTCCCCGGCCCGGGGTTCCGTTTTGGGGCCTCAGCAGACCCCGGTATCGACTTCCGGCGGCGGGACTAACGAAGCCGAAGAAGATGCAGGATTTACCGATTTCGGTAAACCGGCAAGGGGTTGGAATGATTGGGTCATGGTCATAATAATTTCGGTTGAGTCAGCAGAAGTTTATCCAACTATCCTGGCAGCCAAAAAGTCGACAAAGAGATCACTGTCATTCTGCACCTGGCAGACCAGGTAATCGCGCAGGCCGATAATCTGGGCCAGCTCCTTATACTCAACGGCCAGCTCCAGATCGGTCTCGGAATTATCGATGGTAAACGAGAGCGGATAAACGATCACCTTCTCGCCGACCAGTCCCTTGAGCGTCGCGTCCAGTGATGGTTCCAGCCAGCGCATGGGGCCGACCTTGGACTGATAGGCCAGATGAACCCCCTTGAAATCCAGCCCGGCATCCAGCAGCAAGGCCTTTAAGATCGCAACATGCGCATTGATCTGCCCTTCGTAAGGGTCATGGACGGCAATCTTCTGCGGCAGACCGTGGGCAGAAAAGACCAGCTGATAGCCGCTGCCCTGATACTGCTCCCGAATTCTGGACAAAATCGAGGCATTAAAAAGGGGATCATCGAAATACGGGCCGATCTCCCTGACCTCCGGCCGCTGGCCCTGGACCGTAAGGGCGCGCTGCACATCTTCAACACTCGACTGGGTGGTGGTCGAGGAATAATGGGGATACAACGGAAGAAGGATCAGCTGGTCAAACTGTCTTTCCGCAAAGAGATCCGCAGCAAGGGGATGGGTATAACGCATGACCGGAAAAACCGCCTCACCCGTTTTTTGGTGCAGTTTCTCCACTAAGCGCTCGGTATGCTCATAGATTCTGCTGCCACCGATCAGCTCATACTTCCGCCATATTTTTTTATAGCGCAGGGTTGAGATGAGGGGGGCCAGGAGATAACGCACTGGCGAGTGGATGATATGCTGATCACTGAACATATTAAACAGAAAAGACCTGAGTTCCTGTTCTGACCGCGCACCACCCATATTGAGCAACAGCACCCCTCTCGTTTCCCCTTTCATCTTCTGCCCTCTGATATCTCCATTCTGTTCAGGCCAAGGCTACAGTAATCACACCACTTGCAATCATTCTTACCAGATGCCTCCAAATAAAAAAAGGGGAGCCAGATGGCTCCCCTTTTTTTAACCATACAACAACGGCTACTATTTACAGATTAAACAGTAGATCGCTATAGGTTGGCACCGGCCAAAGGTCACTGGGCAGGATCGCCTCAAGGGCATCAATGTCAGCGCGCAGGGCTACTGCCGCCGGCATGACCTTGTCGCGGTAGGCCGCAGCCTGTTTCTCCACCTTATCAAGACCTTGAGCCTTTTTGGTCTCATCCTCAAGCTTGGCCACCTTTTTGCTGGCCGCCTCAAGATGTTTGGACACCTGCTCCAGTAGTTCCTTCTGCACCGTCCCCAGCTTTCCGGCAGCAGCCAGGGAGGCGCCAAGCTCGGTCACAAAACGGATGGCGGCAGGGATATACAGGCGCCGGGTCATCTGAGTAGCAGTCAGGGCCTCGATATTGATATGTTTGGCATACTGCTCCACATAGATATCATAACGGGAATGCAGCTCATCCTTGGAAAGTACATTGTACTTGCCAAAAAGTTTGATCGCCTTGGGAGTAACAAAGGCCTTCAGGGCATCCACGGTGTTGCGGACATTGGGAAGGCCACGTTTCTCCGCCTCTTTGGCCCAGTCTTCTGAGTAATTATTACCATTGAAGATGATCCGGCCATGCTTGGTCATGACCTCGGTCAGGATTGCCAGGATCTCTTTATTGACATTCTTGGTCTTTTCCAGACGAGTGGCGATTTCATCAAGGGCCTCGGCGGCGATGGTATTCAACGTCACATTGTGACCGGCAATGGACTGGGCAGAACCGACCATGCGAAACTCAAACTTGTTACCGGTAAAGGCAAAGGGTGAAGTCCGGTTCCGGTCGGTATTGTCCTTGGGCAGTTCCGGCAGGGAATCAACCCCGATATTCAAGATCTGCAAGGTATCTTTCTTGGCTATTTTCTCACCCTTGGCCAGTTTCTCCAGAACATCAGAGAGCTCATGACCGAGAAAAACGGAGATGATCGCCGGTGGGGCCTCGTTGGCACCCAGGCGATGGTCATTGCCGGAGCTGCCGCAGGTGGCACGCATAATATCGGCATGGGTATCCACCGCCTTGAGCAGGGCGGAGAGGAAGATCAGGAACTGAGCGTTATCCTCAGGGGTCTGGCCCGGTTCAAGCAGGTTGATGCCGTCATCGGTGGAGAGCGACCAGTTGTTGTGCTTGCCGGAACCATTGACCCCAGCGAAGGGTTTCTCATGAAGCAGGCAGACCATCCCATGACGAATAGCCACCTTCTGCATGGTCTCCATGACCAGCTGGTTGTGGTCGGTAGCGATGTTGGTGGTGGTGAAGACCGGGGCCATCTCAAACTGGCCCGGGGCCACCTCGTTGTGCTTGGTCTTGGAGGCGATGCCCATCTTCCACAGCTCGATATCCAGATCCTTCATATAGGCGGAGACCCGATCCTTGATCGCACCGAAGTACTGGTCTTCCAGCTCCTGGCCCTTGGGGGCGGGGGCGCCAAAGAGAGTGCGGCCGCAGGTCATCAGGTCAAGGCGCTGCTGATAGTACTCCTTCTCGACCAGGAAATACTCCTGCTCGGCGCCAACGGTTGACATGACGCGGCTGGAGGTGGTGTTACCCATGGCCTTGAGCACCCGCATCGCCTGTTTGGCAACGACATTCATCGACCGGAGCAACGGGGTCTTCTTGTCCAGGGCCTCACCCTTATAGGAACAGAAAGCGGTAGGGATACACAGGGTCACATCACCGGCGGTATCCTCTTTCAGAAAGGCGGGGGAGGTGCAGTCCCAGGCGGTGTAGCCGCGGGCCTCAAAGGTGACACGCAGGCCGCCGCTCGGAAAGGAGGAGGCATCCGGCTCGCCCTGGATCAGCTGTTTGCCGGAGAACTCCATGATCACTCCGCCGTCATCGGTGGGGGCAATAAAGGAATCGTGCTTCTCGGCAGTGATGCCGGTCAACGGCTGGAACCAATGGGTATAATGGCTGGCACCTTTTTCAATGGCCCAATCCTTCATCGCATTGGCCACCACTGAGGCAACCTCAGGGGCAAGGGCAACGCCGGTATCGATAGTCTTGCGCAGGGCCTTGTAAGTGTCTTTGGGCAGTCTCTCTTTCATCACCCTGTCACTAAAAACATTCGCTCCGAACAACTCCGGTACGGGGATAGCATTCTGGTTATAACCACTGTCACAACAGCAATTTGGATTATCACACATTCGTTGTTCCTCCTGATCTTTTTGAATCCTGATTTTTAACCTTCATTACCCAACCATCACACAATGTGAATAAGTTTATTCTCTTACCATTTCGACCACATAAAGTAATCAAAAAATATTTTTCATTACATATTTGTAATATTCTACGACACACGCTCCATAGCATAAAGCAATCCCGCCCTGATCTCCGCCGCAAAGGATTTATCCACAATCTTCTGCCCTTCACTATCGAGGACATAAAAAATATCAATCAACTGCTGAACCTCAGTAGCAATAAAGGCCCGATAAATATTAATGCCAAAATCAGCCAGGGCCTGGGTAATATGATACAATTGCCCGGCCCGATCCTCCGAGTGCACCTCAATAACAGTATAGCTGTCGGAAATATCATTATCAATCACGACCCGGGACGTCTGCTGCCCCAGGAGCACTGCCCCTGACAGCTTCCGTCGCTCGTAAATCGAGACGAATTTCTGATAGACCCGGTGCCCAAGGCCCAAGCGATGATTCAAGGCAAGATCCAGATCATTATTAAGAGCCTGCCAATCTTTTTCAAGAAAACTCAGGCCATCAAAAGACCGCACCTCCAGCACATCCACCGCTAACGCCACCCGCTCCTTCTCCACCCCTGGCACAAGCGGAACAGGGGCATCCTTGGCCGTCACCGCTCCCGCCATCCCTGGCTCCCGCGGATTTAGGCCATCCTTGGCCGTCACCGCCTCAACACCCTCCCAGGTGAAGATCTGTGCACTCAACACCGAGAGATTATGCAGCGCCAGCACCCCACAGATCTTCGCCAGCAAGCCGGAACGGTCTCTGGCCATAATCAATAATGACCAATGCTGACGGAGTTCCCGTGGAATAACCAGGGCCTTCCGCCGTAAAACCTGATAATTTTGCCGATAGACACGAATATGCTCAACAACCATCTCGGGAGTAAAACTAAGCAGATAGTCTGCGGGCAGGAGAGCGACATCAGCCTGGGCCTCTTCATCATCACCGAGCAACGACACAACCTGCCCTCGCAACCAGTCAACCCCCTGCTCGACCTGTCGCTGCACCGTATCAGGGTGAGTGGCCGCAATCAGACCAGACTCCAGATAAGGAGAGATCTTCAGAAACATCTCATGGAGCAGGGCCGCCTTCCATTCACTCCATGCTGAAGGACCGGTGGCCCTGGAATCAGCGATGGAGAGAAGATAGAGCATGGTCAGCCGGTCACTGTCGCCAATGGTCTCGGCGCAGCGCCTGATGAAAGCCTCGTCATTCAAATCACGCCGCAGGGCATTCTCCGGCATGAACAGATGGTAGCGGACCAGAAAGGCCAGACAGGCACATTCTGCAGGTTCAAGCCCAAGCCTTGCCCCCACTGCCCCCACCATATCCGCCCCGATCTGCGAATGATCACCGCCTGCGCCCTTGCCGATGTCATGGAGCAGGGCCGCCAGAAAGAGAATATGCGGCGAGGCCACCGCAAGATAGACACCGGCATCCTGTTCCGCGAGCAATCGCAACTCGGCCACGGCCTGCAACAGATGCCGATCAACCGTGTAGATATGATAGATATCATGCTGGGCCAGGGTACTGATCCGCGCGAACTCAGGGATATAGGCCGTAAGTAGCCCGGTCTCCAACATCACCTCCAAGACAGGCAGC
>CAITDH010000361.1 GCA_903891045.1 uncultured Desulfobulbaceae bacterium
CAAGCGGCGACGTTTTTGTACCCCATTTTGTACCCCGTCAGAAAAAGACATAAAAAAAGGAGCTACGAAAACACCGTAACTCCTTGAATTTACTGGTCGGGGTGAGAGGATTTGAACCTCCGGCCACTTGGCCCCCAGCCAGTTCCGACCCTTTTTCACCTCTTTTCACACCCCTTCATTTTGTGTCAAAACTCCTTGACTTTACAAAGAAAAAGGCCTATTTCTGTAGTCATGCTTTTTCACTGTTTTTCACCCCAATTAACGACGTTTTTGTATCACGTTTTGTATCACGTTTTTCCCTAAAAAGAGGAAATAATCATGGCACTTAGTGACCTTTTACTAAAAAAAATGACCCCAAAAAAGACGAAATTTGAGGTTTCTGATGGAAATGGCCTGTCTATTCAGGTTTTGCCAGCGGGTACAAAGTCATGGATTTTTCGATATATGATTGATGGCAGGGCGCGACGAATGACCCTTGGCCGATACCCCACAGTTTCACTGGCTGATGTGCATCAATTACACAGTGCGGCCATGAAGGAGGTGGAACTGGGCATTGATCCTGGAGCAAAGAAGCTGGAAGAGAAGGCTTCCAGAAAAGCAGAACCGAACATTATTGATCTGCTGGAAGAATTCTGGGATAGAGAATTGCAGAACAAGCCTTCAGGGAAAGAGCAAAGAAGAATGGTGGCCAAAGACGTTTTGCCGCTATGGGGAGACCGTAAAGTCAAGACCATTACCCGGCGTGATACTGTCTTGCTCCTGGACAATGTGAGAGATCGGGCAAAAATAACAGCCAACAGGCTCCAAACTGTTTTGGTGAGGATGTTCAACTTTGCAGCCGAGCGCGGCATGTTGGACTATTCCCCCCTTACTGGCATGAAAAAACAGCGAGAGAAAGCGAGAGATCGAGTTTTGAGTAATGAAGAAATCAAAATATTTTGGGAAGCTCTTGAGCTGGAAAACATGACGATGGACATTTACCGAGTTTCAAAACTGGCCCTCAAAATGATCCTGCTGACAGGCCAGCGACCGGGTGAAGTATGCGGCATGACCTGGGCTGAGATTGACGGCAACACATGGACAATCCCAGCGGCAAGGATGAAGTCAAAGTATGCCCACAGTGTACCCCTTTCTGACATGGCAATGGAGATCATTGAGCAGGCCCGGATATATTCAGGAGGCAGCCCTTTTGTGTTTGCCTCTACCCACAAAGATGAAGGAGCCACAACAACACGCGCACTTTCTAAAGCAGTTTCCCGGCACTGGCTGGAGATAGGACTTAAAGAAAAATTTACCCCCCACGATCTGCGCCGGACACTGAGAACCAGACTTGCAGAGATCGGAATTGACAATGTAGTTGCTGAACGTGTTCTTGCTCACAAGCTCCAAGGCCTTCTTGCGGTCTATAATCGTTACGACTACGACACAGAGAAACGGCAGGCACTTGATAAATGGGCCAAGAAGCTACGGCAGATTGTAGGCATTGAGGAAGCACAGGTCACTAACATCATCGAGTTCAAACGCAAAGCGGTATGAGCTTTTTATTTGGTTTAACTCCTGCACCATAAATGGTACAATAAGGAAAGCTATGGATGAACTGCTTTTTATTTTAACAGTTGCCTTCTACCGGTCAGACACCGGAAACGAGCCGGTCAGGGAGTGGTTGCAAGGATTGGCTCGTGAGGACAAGCGAAGCATTGGCGAAGACATAAAGACCGTACAATTAGGGTGGCCTTTAGGTATGCCGCTTATCAGGAAAATCAACAAGGACTTATGGGAAGTAAGAAGCCATGTAGTTGACGGCATTGCCCGAGTGTTTTTTACCGTGGATGGTGGCGATATGATTCTGTTGCATGGCATTATCAAAAAGTCACAGAAGACACCGCCCAATGAGCTGAAAACGGCTATGGATCGTCTTAGTAAATACAAAGGAGCACACAATGAAAAATAAACATTTTGGCAGTAGCTTTGACGAGTTTCTTGAGCAAGAAGACCTCCGTGCTGATACTGAGGCGGTCGCTATCAAAAGAGTCATTGCTTATCAGATCGAAATGGAGATGGAGCGGGTAAAATTGTCAAAGTCTGCCATGGCCGCAAAAATGCACACAAGCAGGCCAGCCCTGAGCAGGCTTCTTGACCCTAACAATCCCTCTGTCACTTTGCAAACCTTGGAGCGAGCGGCCATGGCACTTGGAAAGAATCTTAGAATCGAATTGACATGAATATTGTATGCCCTCAGAGCAGTGAAGGCCAGCCAGAAACCGGGAACATTATTGAAATGAGGCGTTTTGTTTCTGGTGGTGCAAGATGATTGATTTTAATTTAAACGAGGTCGAAAAAAAGAGAGAAGGGAAATGCGGTGCCTGCAAACTATATGAGAACAAGAAAGAATGCTGCCCCCCTTTTCCCCACGGCATACCTCAGACGATCCTTGACGGAGAATCTAAATATTGGGTGCCTTGTGTTCAGTGGGTGGCTGCACTCACAAGGAAGGAGTTAAAAGAACTTTTATTAATTCTTTCCGATACTAAAAAGGGAGCTGAATTCAGAATACTTTCTGCAGCCAAAGAAGGGGAGCCACCAGCCCCCCGTGATATTGCGATGCTGGATAATAAACAGGGTAGGCCCCATAAAGACCCTCTGAAAACGGCCTTTTACGAGGCTGATATTATGGAGGAGTACGGAGAACTTCGATTTAAAGGCGAACAATACAATGCGGCATGTGATATTATTGCATCGAGTCACAATGTCAGTGCAAAGCATATAAAAGCGATCATTACAGCCTGGACAAACTCAGCAAAAAAGTCGCATTTCAAATATTACCCAATGCAGATAAACGAGACAGGCGAGACCGCCAAAGAAGCATGGGAGAAGTTTTTAAAGAAGCATAAAGCCTATCTCAGGGAGTGTCAAAACAACCATTTTTTGTCTAAATAAACATCAAGTTTTATAAGGTTTTTTCACACCTCTTCAAAGAGTTAAGGTGTTTGTCAGAAGCAATGACATTCACCTTTTTTTATTTTTGGAGGTACGCGCGATGGAAAAGAACACTGAGAATCGGCAGAGGATTATCAGAAAACCTGAATTGCTTAACATGGTCGGGCTGAGTGACCCTACAATTTGGAGGATGGAGCGGGACGGTATTTTCCCGAAACGGTTGCGCCTGGGCGGCAATTCGTGCGGTTGGTTGGAGTCAGAGATAACGGGCTGGCTGACTGAGCGCATGGAGGCAAGAAACTAAATGACCGCCAACAAAAAAGGGGCTCCCCTTGAATCGTCTGCCAGCCTGGGAACCCCTTCTAAAAATCAAAAACATAATACCACAAAACCCGCCCCAAAACAACAAGATCAGTACCAGTTATTGCTCTATCATGCCTTCACTTCTCCAGTCTGGGCCACCTGCGCCGATTGCGGGGAGAATTGCGGATCAGTTGACTACGCCTTCTTTATCCGGCCTGATGGGACTTATTGTTCTGCCTATTTGTGCGGCCCCTGCGTAAACCAATATCGGCAGGAGGTGCGCGATTGAATAAACTTGATGGCGCGGCCATTGCCCTTCTGGATGCTGGTTTTTCAGTTATTCCATGCGGGGCAGACAAAAAGCCTACAATATCATCATGGAAACACTACCAGACCGAGCGAATGACCAAGGAAGATGCCCGGCGATATTTTGCCAATGCTGAACGGCTGGCGATTATTGGCGGCAAGGTATCAGGAAATCTTGAATGTCTGGATATTGACGACCCCACCACCTACGAACCATTTCTTGAACTGCTGGAAATACGGTGGCCCGGTCTACCTGCAAAGCTCCTGAAACGTCAAACACCTTCAGGCGGGTATCATTTAATTTACCGTTGTTCTGAGCCAGTGGCGGGGAATCTGAAACTTGCCATGAAGCCTTTTGTCAAGCATGATGGCAAACCCGGCGAAGAAGTGAGGATCGAGACCAGGGGGGAAGGTGGATATTTTCTTTCAGCACCTTCTGAAGGGTACAGGGTCATTGAGGGCAGCATGGTAGATTGCCCTACCCTAACCCCGGAAGAGGTGGAAGCGATCCACAGCACGGCCAAAGCCTTTGATATGAGGCAAGAAGTGTGCAGGCCAAACAAACCAACTGCCAGCATAGGGCAGATGGTCAATGGTGATGCACCCGGCACCCGGTTCAACCAGTCTCACAGCGTGGCCGACATATTGGAGGCGCAAGGTTGGAAGGAAGACAAGCGCACCACGGCGGGCACTGGCTGGACGCGGCCCGGCAAAGATTCTGGAACTTCTGGCGTACTTCTTGAGAATGGCAACTTTTATGTCTGGAGCGCGAATGCTGCCCCGCTGGAGTCCGGGCGGTCTTATGACGCTTTCGGGTTGTTTGTCATGTACTACCATGCGGGCGACTTTACGGCAGCGGCGCGGGAATTGGCGGGAGTAGCACAAAAGGTCACAAAGGAACCTTTGCCCCTAATTACAAAACCGAGAACTGTCTGCACGAGTATTCGAGACTTCCTATCTCTCGAAATCCCTTTACGAGAGCCCCTTTTGTCCCCTTGGCTGGTTAAACAGTCAATCACCATGCTCTATGCATGGCGCGGTCTGGGTAAGTCCTGGCTGGCTATGTCAATTGGCTATGCAGGGGCTACCGGCTCACCATTATTGAACTGGAGCGCACCAAGCAGGTGTAAGGTTCTTTATATCGACGGAGAGCTTCCAGCCAAGACCTTTCAAGACCGGATGGCCTTACTCGTGAAGAGCTTTGATCACGAGCCCCTTGAAGATGGTTTCCAGATTCTTACCCCTGACCTTCAGCCGGACGGGATCATGCCGAACCTGTCAACAACCGAGGGACAGGCGGCCATAGACGAATACGCCAATAAAGCTGATTTGATTATTGTGGATAACCTGTCATGTCTGGCCCGATCTGGTAAAGAGAATGAGGGTGAAAGCTGGCTACCTATTCAGGCCTGGGCATTACGCCATAGAGCGCAAGGACGATCAATTCTCTTTGTGCATCATTCTGGAAAGAACGGCCAGCAAAGGGGCGCGTCCAGGCGGGAAGATGTTCTTGACGTGGTTATGGTTCTCAAGCGGCCAGAAGAGTATCAAGCCAATGAAGGGGCACGGTTTGACCTTCTCTTTGAGAAATCAAGGAACCTGACCGGCGAGGACGTGACCCCCCTGAGTGTCGCTTTGCAATCTGATGGTGATAAAATCACATGGAAATGGAGTCCTGCGGAAAATGCCATTGTTGACCGTATTTCTGAGTTGATAAAAGATGGTGCTACCAGAAGGGATATTCAGGATGAAACGGCTCTGAGTCGATTTGCATTAAAAAGACTTGTTGACCAGGCGAACTGCACCCGGCCACATTCTGAAAAGATCACCCTGCCAGATGCAAGGAAGGGAGGTGCACAATGACCGCTCATTTACAATGTGCGGCTGTGCACTCTATAAGGAACGCACATTCGCACATTGCAGAAAATAGCGCACATTACCCCGCTCAAACAGAAGGAAAGAAAAGCCTAAAAGCCTTGTCTTGCAAGGTTCTCCGGCGCACATTTTCCCGCACATTGTCCGCACAATGCAAGGAAGAGCCCCGCACATTACCCGCACATTACAGGGTTGAAAATGACCCGCCCCGCACATTACAAAACCCGGTTCGTTTAATGCCTTCACCCGTTGCCCTGGAGTGGCTACGAGATCACCGGCAAGAGTTGCGTCAAGTGGGATGGACAATGGCAGAACTGTATCGCCGGAATAAATCACAAGGTATCTGCTGGGCTGGAATATGGGACAAACCATTTTTCAAAGCCTATCTGCATGATGATGGCATAATTGAA
>CAITDH010000362.1 GCA_903891045.1 uncultured Desulfobulbaceae bacterium
ACCCGAAAAATTGATGTAAGAATTATTGCGGCAACCAATAGAAATCTTATTGAAGAAGTTGCTATCGGTAATTTCCGGGAGGATTTGTTTTACCGGCTGGCGGTTGCTGTCATTAAGCTGCCACCGCTTCGGGATCGTGCTGGAGATATCGGCCTGCTGATCGACAGTCTGCTGTGCTGGATAAACGAACAAAGCAAAAATGAGCCGGGCTACAAACATAAGAAAATATCTGCAAATGCAAAAAATATTCTGATTCAACATGCCTGGCCCGGCAATGTCCGGGAGCTGCAGAATACCCTTACCCGTGCGGTGGTCTGGTCGGCTGGTGCTGTCATTGACGACAAGGATATACAAGAAGCGCTACTCCCCATTCCTGCTGCTTGCAGAGGAATGGAGACTGTCCTCAACCAACCGGTAAGTGAAGGAATCAACCTGCCGGAGATCATGAAAACGGTAGCGGTCCACTATCTCGAAAAAGGACTTTCAGTAACACATGGAAATAAGACAAAAACCTCTGAAATACTGGGTCTTCCGAGCTATCAGACCCTGACCAACTGGCTCAAGAAATACGGTCTTGAATGACTTTGGCACAGACATTGCTCTATAGACACTCAGAAAAATAATTTCGCAGCATTATCGGTCGGAGATTGAACAGTATTATCTCCTCCCTGCTGCCTTGGGAAATGAATTTTCTGAAAGTCTATACAATGGGGTATGGAGATCATGGATTCCAAAAATTTTGAGATGTTGAGAGCCTGCTGGCCGGAGCTGGCAGCGCTGGGCGGTTTTGCAGAAAACTATGCCCACACCGACGCATCAAGCACCCTTATAAAGCTTCGCACCTTCTGCGAGCAATTAGTGGAAGGCATCTACCAGGCCCATGATCTTCAATTACCTTATCAGCGCAATCTCTTTGACCTGCTGGCGGTAGAGGAATTCAAGTCCGTTGTTCCCAAGGTTGTACTCGATAAACTCCACCTGATCCGGGTCAACGGCAACAAAGCGGCCCACGGCCAAAAGACTGAAAGTGAAACAGCCCTGTCGTGTCTGCGCGAGGCCTGGGATCTTGCCCGATGGATTTTTGTCGCATATAGCGGCGGCAGGCCGGAAGACTGCCCGGCATATCGTGAGCCACCTTCCGAGGATATCAAGTCCAATCTGAAAAAAGACGAGAAGGCTGCCCTGGAAAGAATTGCCGTCCAGGAAGCCCAGTTGCGGGAACTGCTTCAGCAGGTGGAATTACTTCGGGCGCAAGCGCAAGACGCCAAGAGAACCGAAGCTGAGCTTCTTGCCCTCAAAACCACTGGACAGGCAGCCGTCTATACCCTCAAATTTGACGAGGCCACCACCCGAAAACGCCTCATCGATAAGCTACTGGTTGATGCAGGCTGGGATGTTGACCCCAAAGGCGGCAATACTTCCCAGGTATCTCTGGAGGTTGAAGTTCCCCATCAGCCCACCCAGTCCGGCGTCGGCTATGCCGACTATGTGTTCTGGGACGACAGTGGCAAACCCCTTGCCGTCAGCGAGGCAAAGAAGACCGCATTCAGCGCAGAGAAGGGCCGCACCCAGGCCAAGCTCTACGCCGACGGCCTCGAGAAAGAACACGGTCAGCGGCCGGTCATCTTCTACACCAACGGCTACGATATTTCCATCTGGGATGATGCTCAGAATTATCCGCCCCGCAGCCTCTTCGGTTTTTATTCCAAGGACAGTCTTGAGTATCTGGTCCATTATCAGCGCAAGACAAAAATGGAGCTAAGCTCTCTTGAGCCCAAAAAAGAGATCATCGGCAGCCGCCTTTATCAGATAGAGGCCATCCAGCGTATATGCGAACGATTTACCATGGGTCGCCGCCGGGCCTTGGTTGCTCAGGCCACCGGCACCGGCAAGACCCGTGTGGCCATAGCCCTTACCGATCTGCTGGTTCGGGCCAACTGGGTGAAACGGGTTCTGTTCCTCTGTGATCGGCTTGAGCTTAGAAAACAGGCGAAAAACGCATTCACCGATTTTATGAATGAACCGCTTACCCTGGTAAACGCTCGCACCGCCAAAGACCGCAACAAGCGGATTTACCTGGGCACCTATCCTGCCATGATAAAGATTTTCCAGACCTTTGACACCGGGTTTTTCGATCTCATTATCGCCGATGAATCACACCGCTCCATCTATAACCGCTACAAGGACATCTTTAAATGGTTCGACTGCCTGCAGGTGGGCCTTACCGCCACCCCGGTGGACAAGATCAACCGCAACACCTTCCGACTTTTCGACTGCGTGGATAAACTGCCCACCGCCTTCTATCCGCTGGAGCAGGCGGTTGAGGAAGGCTATCTGGTACCTTATGAGGTTTATACCCACACCACCCAGTTCCTGCGCAGCGGCATCAAATTCGCACAGTTGACCGAGGCCCAGAAGGAAGAGCTTGAAGACGCCGGCGAGACCCCGGAGCTTTTCAACTACGATCCCCAGGAACTGGATAAAAAAGTGTTCAACCGCGACACCAACCGCGAAATCATTCGCAACCTCATGGAGCACGGCATCCGGGACGGGGCGGGACAACTGCCCGGCAAGACCATCATCTTTGCCCGCAATCACAAACACGCAGTGCTTCTGGTCAAGGTCTTCGACGAACTCTATCCCCAGTACGGCGGCAAGTTTTGTCAGGTGATCGACCATTACGACAGCCGCGCCGACCAGCTCATCGACGATTTCAAGGACCCGGCCAATGACCTCACCATGGCAGTATCTGTGGATATGCTGGACACCGGCATCGACGTGCCCGAAGTGGTTAACCTGGTCTTTGCTAAACCGGTTTTTTCCTGGGTGAAATTTTGGCAGATGATCGGGCGAGGCACACGGCTCTGTAGCAATCTCTTCGGACCTGGCAAACACAAAAGCAAATTCCGCATCTTTGATCACTGGGGAAATTTCGAGCGGTTTGAGATTGCACACCCAGAGGCCGATCCCGCCCCCACAAAATCCATCATGCAGCAGGTTTTCGAGGCTCGGCTGGATCTGGCGGAAACCTCACTTTCCAAGGCTGAGGTTGACTCCCTGAAAAACACTGTGACTCTCATCCGTGCAGATATCAACTCACTGCCTGACGAGTCCATTTCGGTCCGGGAAAAGTGGAGGGAGAAGAGTTCCGTTCTGGCAAACGGCATCCTTGACCAGTTTGCGCCGGCCACTGTCACATGCTTGCGCGGTGATATTGCTCCGCTCATGCAGTGGATATACACCCGCGACCATGCCGAAGCATATACTTTTGATCTGCTGGTGACCAGCGCCCAAATCGAGCTTCTGCGGGAGTCCGGCCGTTTTGCCGACTTCAGGGACAAGATCAAAGAAAAGGTAAGCCAGCTTATCATGCACCTGACGCCGGTCCTGGAAAAGGCGACCACTATCAAAAGGGTGATGAACAACGACTTTTGGAACAATGCAACCATAGCAAGTCTTGAGGAGATGCGAACTGATCTTCGAGGCATCATGCAATACAGGAAAAAAGATATTGTTGATCCGATACCACCCAAGAATATTGATGTCTCAGACGGCAATGTGGAACTGAACCGCCGGGCCGCCAATATCCATTCCATCGACATGCGGCTTTACCGCCAGTTGGTGGAAGAGACTTTGCTGGAACTCTTTGATACCAACCCTGTCCTGCAGAAGATCAGGCGCGGCGAGCCGGTGAGCGACAAGGACCTTACATCGCTTACGTCGCTGGTCCTCACCCGGAATCCGGATGTGAACCTGGAGCTTCTGCGCGAGTTTTTCCCGAACTCGGCCCCGCCCCTTGATTTCATTATCCGCACCATTGTCGGCATGGAGCCGGAGGCTGTGGAATTGCGTTTTGCAGACTTTTCCCGGAAATTCGCCGAGAACGCCAAGCAGACCCATTTCCTGAGGTTACTTCAGAACCATATCCGCAAATGCGGCGTCATCACCGTGGAAAAGCTCTATGAAGACCCCTTTACCGCCATCGACAGCAATGGCCTGGACGGTGTTTTCAGCGATGAGGCCCAGATCAATCAGCTCATTCATATTATTCAAACCTTTCAACCAGCCCCAGGAGTACAAGCCTCATCATGATTAACGGCATCCTTAAAAGCAAAATAGATAAACTCTGGGACGAGTTCTGGAGTGGCGGCATCGCCAACCCGCTCACCGTCATCGAACAGATCTCTTTTTTGATGTTTTCCCGGCTCCTGGATATCCGGGAGACGAGTGAAGAAAAGAAAACGGCCCGCACCCAAAAAGACTTCCGCCACATCTTCCTGAAAGACGAGCAGATCCTGCGCTGGTCCCACTTCAAAAACATGTCCGGCGAAGAGATGCTCCCCCATGTGCGGGATAAAGTCTTTCCCCACTTCAAAAGGGTCTCCCTTGAAGGGGCCAAGTTCGGTGAATACATGAAGGATGCCCAGCTTCTCATCCAGAAGCCGACATTGCTTGTCACCGCCGTCACCATGATCACTGAGTTGCCTCTGACCGAAGGAGACACCAAAGGCGATCTCTACGAATACATGCTTGGCAAGCTCACCAACGCCGGAATCGCCGGCCAGTTCCGCACTCCGCGCCACATCATCACCAAGATGGTGGAGATGCTCGCGCCCCGTCCGGATGAGATCATCGGAGACCCGGCCTGCGGCACCGCCGGTTTTCTGGTGATGGCCATGCACTACCTGATGAAGGAGTACACCTCCCCGGAAATGGTCTATATGGACGAAAGCGGCGATCCGGTCTATTCCGGCGATAAGCTGGAGCCTTTTCGTGACCATATCCAGAACAATATGCTCCACGGTTTCGACTTTGACATCACCATGCTGCGGATCGCGGCCATGAACCTCCTGC
>CAITDH010000363.1 GCA_903891045.1 uncultured Desulfobulbaceae bacterium
AATAATATTAACACATTCTATCACAATATTAACAAATAAATGGTGCCGGGACCAGGAATCGAACCAGGGACACACGGATTTTCAGTCCGTTGCTCTACCGACTGAGCTATCCCGGCACATCACTTACAACGGAGCTTAATTACCCGACATCTTTTTTCTTGTCAATCAATTTCTCTCCCAACGCAACATTGATGGCTTTTATCGAGATCATCACTCAAGAGAGAGCGTCAATTCGGGCAGATCATCAGACACCTTCTTCTGCGGTCGATCCTTTTCCGCTCCAAGTGTCCCCAGATCAAGATCAAAATTCAGATCGTCATCCACCGGACGAGACGGCGATGGCGAAGGAACAGCTTCCAAACCGCCAGAGAGGTCAATATCATCAAGAGACACAAGAGCAAGTTCGTCATCAGCGGCAAATGAAGCTGCATCGCTCGTTTTCTCGCCGCCAAAGGACAGATCCAAGTCGTCCAGGTTCAGATCATCATCACCAAAGGGAACATCAAGTTCACGCTTCGTTTCGGCGTCAGCAACCGGACGAGCCAAGTCAGAAATATCAGCCAACTCTTCCGGAATTGCAAACTGCACAGGTTGCGTCTCCTGTACCGCCTGCATATTGATTGACAGATCTACAAAACGGCTGGTATCTATCGACAAATCGTCTTCATCTAAAGACAGATCATCCTCTTTTTGATCAGCACCAAAGGCAATCTCAAAATCATCACCAAGAGAGATCTCTCTCGCCGCCGATTGCCCCACGATATTATCGTTATTCTCTGCAAGCAGATCCAGATCAGGGTCAAGGACATCCACCATATCCTCATCAACAACCACCTCCTCATCGAACCCACTATTATCGATTTCTTGAGATGGTTGGAGAAAAATCGGGACAAGAACAGGATACGTTGTCCCCGTGAATTCAGTCTGAGTTATTGGCTTATGGCACTTTCGACAACTATCCAGATGATCAAACGAAATATATCCACATTTAGGGCAACGCATAATCGCTTTTCCTTTTCCAAGAGAGACCTGCTTGTTAGGAACCATAACGAAACAACCACTACCTTTCTGGCCATTTCGTTACGCAGGCCATGAATGGCCTAGTGGCGCTCGCTCCATAGATGATAGATGAAGAGCAACCAGCTCCTTATGCCGTCTTAGTTATCCAGACGACGACATTATTTTGTTACAACGGCGTCAACATTCAGGCCGGGCAGTGCTTGCAGGCCTTCCATCAATTCGATTCAGTATTGCACATTCACGCCTCAAGAATCAAGAAATAATTCAAACAATCCAATCCATACCGATATCACAGGAGGGGGCCGAATGGGTAAGCGCGCCAACAGAGACAATATCCACCCCGCTTCGGGCCACAGCCAGCACTGACTCCAGAGTAATGCCACCCGAAGCCTCAACCAGGACCCGATGGTCGATGAGGCGAACCGCCTCCGTCATCATGGCAATATCCATGTTATCAAGCATGATGATATCCACCCCGTAGGCCAGACACTCACGCACCTGTTCCAGGGTATCGGTTTCCACCTCAATGCGCAGGGTATGAGGAATTTTCCGCCGCAGCAGGGACACCGCTTTGGCAATCGATCCGCAGGCCGCAATATGATTGTCCTTGACCAGAATACCGTCGGCAAGGTTAAAACGGTGATTATAGCCGCCGCCGACCCCAACCGCATATTTTTCGAGCATGCGCAGACCAGGTGTGGTTTTGCGGGTATCCGTGATCCGCACCGGAAGGGATTGAACCTGCTCCACAAACCGGGCGGTGAGGGTGGCAATACCCGAAAGTCGCTGCAATAGATTCAGGGCCACCCGCTCGGCCTTTAACAGATCGACAACCGGACCTGACACCGTAAAAAGAAGCTCACCCGCATTCACCCTGATGCCATCTGCCACCAAATCTGCCACGACAATGGCTGGATTCTGCACCCAAAAGACTTCGGCTGCCACCGATTCGCCGCCAGCCAAAACAAAAGAGTCCCTGGCCACAATCCGGGCGCGACCCATGTCGTCCCGGCTAAAGATCGACTCACTGGTCAGGTCCCCACGCCCAATATCCTCAGCCAGAAAAGAACGGATCAGGGTATGCAGGGCCGCCTTATCCAAGATCGTTCAACCGTTGCTCAGATTCCGCGATTTTGGCCAGAGTCGCATCCAACTCTTCTTTTTTCTCTTTTTCCTTCATCACCACCTCGGCCGGGGCATTGTTGAGAAATTTTTCACTGACCAATTTGCTATTGATCTGGGCAAGCTTGGCCTCGATCTTCTGCCGCTCGCGGGCAAGCTTGCTCATCTCTTTTTCCACATCCACCAGACCCTTGAGGGGGACATAAATCTCCATATCCTTATAAAGGTAGGTGGCGGCATCTGCCGGTTTTTCCCCTTCCCCGGTGACCACCAGGGAGCTGAGTCGGGTCATGTCGCCAATGGTTGCGGTAAAAGACTGAATAAAGGCAATGCGCTCCTGGGAAGGACAGAGGATAAAGGCCTCGATCTGCATGGAGGGATGAACATCAGCCTCCGCCCGGATATTACGGATCCCGGTAATAACCCCCATGAGCAGCTCCACCTGGTCTTCGGCCATACTGTTCAGCCAGGTCTCGTTGACCTCGGGATAGGCACTGGTCATTAAGGTATTACGCTCACCCGGCAGGACACTCCAGATCTCCTCGGTTACAAAGGGGATGATGGGATGAATCAGCTTGAGAATGGTTTCAAGAACCAGCAACAACACACTCCGGGCCTGATCCTTGACACCCTCATCCTTGCTGAACAGATCCGGCTTGATCCACTCCAGATACCAGTCACAGAACTCATACCAGATAAACTGATAGAGAACAGAGGCCGCATCATTAAAACGATAGCCGTCAAGGGCTGCCCGCACCTCGGCGGTGGTAGTGGCGGTACGACTGAGGATCCACTGATGGATCAGGCGCAGATCCTGCGGTTTATCGGCCACCACTTTTACCGATTCCTCACCATCGCCAACATGCATCAGGGCAAAACGAGCCGCATTCCAGATCTTGTTGATAAAAAAACGATAGCCCTCAATCCGCTCCTCATCAAGTTTAATCTCCCGCCCCTGGGCGGCAAAGGCGGTGAGGGTAAAACGCAGGGCGTCGGTCCCGTATTTCTCGATCACCTCCAATGGATCAATCACATTGCCGGTGGACTTGGACATCTTCTTGCCATGCTTGTCCCGCACCAGGGCATGGAGATAGACATCCCGAAACGGCACCTCATCCATAAAGTGCAGCCCCATCATCATCATCCGCGCCACCCAGAAAAAGAGGATATCAAAACTGGTGATCAGCACCGATGTGGGATAAAAAGTGGCCAGCTCCTTGGTCTGTTCCGGCCAGCCAAGGGTGGAAAAGGGCCAGAGTGCCGAAGAGAACCAGGTATCGAGCACGTCTGTCTCCTGGCTCAGGTCAGCAGAGCCGCATTTCGGACAGCTGGTGGGATCAACCGAGGCGACGATCATCTCTCCGCACCCCTGACAGGTCCAGGCCGGGACCCGATGGCCCCACCAGATCTGCCGCGAGATACACCAGTCGCGGATATTATCCATCCAGTTGTAAAAGGTGTTATACCAGGTCTTGGGATAGATATTGATCCGGCCGTCACGCACCGCCGCCACTGCCTTGGCCGCCAGGGGTTTCACCGAGACGAACCACTGCAGGGAGGTGGTGGCCTCGACCACGGTCTGGCAGCGATAACACTGGCCGACAGCGTGATCATAGTCCTCGATCCGCTCCAGAAAGCCCTGCGCCTCCAGATCCTCGACAATCTTCTTCCGACAGGCGAAACGATCCAGCCCGGCATAGACCCCGGCCTGTTCATTCATAATTCCGCTGCTGTCCATGACCTTGAGGATCTCCAGATCATGGCGACGGCCGATCTCATAGTCATCCCGGTCATGGGCCGGCGTCACCTTCAAGGCGCCGGTCCCGAAATCCTTCTGCACATGATGATCAAAGACGATGGGGATAGTCCTGTCGCTCAAGGGCAGCTTGATGCCAACCCCGGCCAGATGGGCATAGCGCTCATCATCAGGGTGGACCGCCACCGCCGTATCGCCAAGCATGGTCTCAGGGCGGGTTGTGGCCACCACCACATGACCGCTGCCGTCGGCAAAGGGATAGCGGAGGTGATAGAGCTTGCCTTTCTTGTCCTCGTGCTCCACTTCATCATCAGCCAGGGCCGTCTGACACCGGGGGCACCAGTTGACGATATAATCGCCCTTGTAGATCAGCCCCTCGTGATAGAGACGGACAAAAACCTCACGCACCGCCGTGGACAACCCCTCATCCATGGTGAACCGTTCCCGGTCCCAGTCACAAGAGGCGCCCAGACGCTTGAGCTGACGGATAATCGTCCCGCCCTTTTCCGCCCGCCAGGCCCAGACCTTTCTGATAAATTCCTCCCGACCAAGGTCATGCCGGGTCTTGCCTTCGGCTGCCAACTGCCGCTCCACCACATTTTGGGTGGCAATACCGGCATGATCGGTGCCCGGCACCCACACCGTATTGTCACCCCGCATCCGATGATACCTGACCAGCACATCCTGCATGGTATTATTCAGGGCATGGCCAACATGCAGGACCCCGGTCACATTAGGCGGAGGAATGACAATAGAGAAAGATGGTCTGCCCTCTTCCATGGTGGCCTGAAAACATTTTTCCTCAGTCCAGCGTTGCAGCCACTTTTCCTCGACACTGGCAAACTCATACCCCTTACTCAATATATTGTTCATATGTTTCAACATTTAAGATTTAAGATTCTAACAAGACATCACTCTGTCTTTTATCGCACATTCCAAGGCTGAGGTAAAAAAATATGCTCATAGAGACTCAGGGCATAGCGGTCGGTCATCCCGGCGATAAAATCACAGACCCTTCTATGGGCGATCTTTTCACTGGCCCAGACATTTTTCTGGATCTTGGGTTGCCATGAGACCCCGTTACGCTCCATCAGACCGTTTTCCAGGAAATAGTGATACAGATCACGGATTACCCTCTGAGCCTTCTCAAATTCGTTATGGACCTTGTAAAATCGATACACATTTTCATAGAGGAAGCTGCGCAGATCGGTAATCGCCTTGAGCATCTTATGACTGAGATGCAGCCTGCCTTCCCCAGCCGCCAGGGTCTCGACAATCAAATCCCGAACCATGGCGCCGGTTCTCTTGGAATGACGATCTCCCACCACTGCTTTGATATCCGCCGGCAGATCATCTTCATGAATAATTCCGGCACGCAGGGCATCATCCATATCATGATTGACATAGGCAATGATATCTGCCACCCGCACCACCTGCCCTTCCATGGTTGCCGGAAGTTCCGAGGTATCATCCGGCAGGATATCATTGCGGCCCTTGGAGTGTTTAACTATCCCGTTCCTGACCTCAAAGGTGAGATTCAACCCCTTGCCCCGATTCTCCAGGAAATCAACCACCCGCAGACTGTGCACATAATGGCGGAACCCGCCTGGATGCAGTTCGTTCAAAGTCGCTTCTCCGGCATGGCCAAAAGGGGTATGCCCCAGATCATGGCCAAGGGCAATGGCCTCGGTCAAGGCCTCGTTCAAACAGAGGGCGGCGGCAATGGTCCGCGCAATCTGCGAGACCTCAAGGACATGGGTCAACCGGGTACGATAATGATCGCCGGCCGGCGCCAGAAAGACCTGGGTCTTATGCTTCAACCGACGAAAGGTCTTGGAATGAGTAATACGATCCCTATCCCGCTGAAATGGCATTCGGATATCGCACCCATCGTCCTCTTCCAGAGACCTGCGGCCCAGCGAGTTTTTATTGAGGGCCGCAAAAGGGGATAAAATCTCCTCTTCCCTGTCCTCTAACTGATACCGAATTGAGATTCCTACAACTGGTGTATAAGCCATGGCACATCTCTTTGAACACAAGAAAACAACTCATTCCATTTCTCAATCAAGGGTATATCGAAATGGAAACGCGACCGCAGGTCATGAGTGCCCCCGCGTCGCTCGCGAAGTGGACGCCCCGAAGGAAATACTCTTGAAATCTGGATAAAGAGCGACCTTTTTCCAGATTTCTTTTTACACAGCCCACCCTGTTCCTGCAAGGGAGAAAGGGATCAGAAAAAACATCTCATCCATTCCCCTTTGAAAAATAGTGGCGACAATGAAGATGAACCACCTAAGCCGTCGTGCAAAAGACACTGACTCAGGTATGCGAGGTGAAACCGAGACTCCGGCCATGGCCTGCAAAATGAACTGGTTATTTCGTAACAGTACTCAACAATTCAGCCAGATGCAGCACCTGCACCCGACTTCCCGCAACCTCTACCGCCAGACGCCACTGCATGAGACAACCGGAGCAGGTGCTGGTGATCACATCAGGGGCCAGAGCCAACACCTTTGCCGCCAAGGTGTCACGAATAACCGCGGCAATATCTGGCGCGCCGATATGAAAAAGCCCGCCCTGCCCGCAACACTCGGGGCCACCGGGAAGTTCAAGCAACTCCAGATCCGGGTTGCGGCCAAGTGCCTGGCGCGGCTCTTCGATAATCCTCAACCCATGGCGAAAATGACAGGGATCATGATAATAAACACGCACCTTTTTCCCCCCGGCGGCCTGTTTCGCGAGTCCTGGCGGCAGATGCCGGTCAAGAAAACAACTGAACTCCAGCAGACGTGCGGACAAAGCCTCAGCCTTGCTCCACCAGAGCTGGTCATCTGTAAAAAGGTCCCCGTATCTGCGCAGATGCGCATAGCAGGAGGCGCAGGAAACCAGAATTGGCCCGGTACCCTGTTCCAGCGCGAGAATATTTTTTCGGGCGTGCCGCTGAGCCTCACGTCTGTCCCCTGCCGACAGGGCAGCCAGACCACAACAGGACAAGCCGTCAGGGACATGCAAGGCATACCCGAGACCGGCGGCAAGAGAATGACAGGATATGGCAATTTCAGGGAAAAGATAGTGAGCAGCGCATCCGGGGAAATAGGCCAGCGCCTCCTTCGGCCGAGCGTCATCAAGGAATACGTTTTTCTGAACCGGCAGAATCGATATTGTCCCCACGTCCTGCTGAAACAGGGCCAGACGCAATCGAAGTCCGCTCTCTGCCGGCAGATATCTTGACAAAAATTCTGCCCCAACCCGGCCCAGCACCCGCAAGGCAGAAAGAGTCGCAGGGTGGACAAGCGCCTTGCGGGCCAGATACTTCTCATAACCATGGGCGCCATAAATGGCAGGAAAGGCAGCACGGGCATCCACCACCGCCCGGCACACATCTAAGCCCCGCGGACAGACCGCGGAACAGGCCCCGCACAGCAGGCACTTGGAAAAAATATCCTCAAACACAGTGCCTTTACCACGCAGCTCAGGGAGCTGGGTCAGATGGATCTTGCCCCGGGCGGTATGGGCCTCTTGACCAGTAACCCGATAGACCGGGCAGACCACGGAACAGGCTCCGCATTTAGCGCAGGAATTCACGGGTTCAGGCCAAAAGCTCTCGTAAAAAAATCATCGATAAGATGGCTAAGCGAAAAGGCCCAAAGACGAGGCGCGCCGCATCCCGAGGAATGAGGCGTACTGTTGGGTACGCCGCAGTGACGAAGGAGCGGCACAACGAAGTATTTGGGCCTTTGCGCGACGCCATCATTTTTCCCACAGCAGATAGGCCTTGATAAAAGGATCCAGATTGCCATCAAGCACCGCATCCACATTGCCGACCTCGAAATCCGTACGATGATCTTTGATTAAACGGTAGGGTTGCAGGACATACGAGCGAATCTGACTGCCCCAGGAGATCCCTTTTTTGTCGCCGTGCAGATCCTCATTGGCCTCGGCCTGTTTTTGCCGGCCCAGTTCATAGAGACGGGAGGTCAGCATCTTCATGGCCGTATCCTTGTTTCGATGCTGGGAGCGCTCATTCTGACACTGCACGACAATACCGGTGGGCAGATGGGTAATCCGAATGGCCGAATCGGTTTTATTGATATGCTGCCCACCGGAACCGCTGGCCCGGTAGGTATCAATCCGCAGGTCTTTATCGATGATGTCCACCTCGATGGTATCATCCAGCTCAGGCATGACCATAACCGAAGAAAAGGAGGTGTGACGCCGACCACTGGCATCAAAGGGTGAGATGCGCACCAAGCGGTGGATCCCCACCTCTGAGCGCAGATAGCCATAGGCATTATGTCCTGTGACCATGATGGTCACACTCTTGACCCCGGCCTCATCACCGGGCAGATAATCAAGGATATCCGCCTTAAAGCCTTTTATTTCGGCCCAGCGCAGATACATGCGCAGAAGAATACTCACCCAATCCTGGGCCTCGGTGCCGCCGGCACCGGCATGGATATCCATGATCGCGTTATTGGCATCGTGTTCTCCACTGAGCATACACTCGACTTCAGCAAGAACAATACGTTCCTGCAACGGATCAAGACTGGCGGCCACCTCATGCTCCATAGCGGAGTCATTATCTTCCGTGGCCAGATCCAGAAGCATCTCCAGCTCATCCAGCTCTTCCCATTTGCCTTCCCAGCCTTTGACGATTTCCTGGAGCTGACCATGCTCTTTATGCACCTTCCTGGCGATATCGGCATCATTCCAGAAATTCGGGGCGAGAGTCTGCTGTTCCAGCCGTTCCAGTTCATCTTTTTTATGATCTAAGTCAAAGATGCTCCTTCAAGGCCAGCATTCGCCTTTTGAGTTCCTGCAGCCTTTGCCTGGATATTGCGGCGCCTGTTTCTGTTGACATACCAACTCCCTGTAAAAATTATAAGTATTAAAAAATATTTAATGATTTATTGTATTAAGACACCATTCAGATAAATGTCTTGATCGGGGATTGCGAAGGACAATCCAGATCAAGATGACCATGACCACCCCCAGACACAACGGCGCAAACAGATACCCCCCGCGCACAAACCAGGTCTCTTCGTCCATGAGAACGACCTCGGCACTCTCAGCCCAGGATTCAAACAGCGGAGATACCATTCGTACCCGGCCCAAAGGATCAACAAATCCAGAGAAACCGGTATTTGCCGCCCGTACCAGACTGCGCCGAGTCTCAACCGCTCGCAACACCGTCATGGCCAGGCTGTGATACGGGGCGCTGGACCGGCCATACCAGGCATCATTGGTCAGATTCACCAGGATATTGGCCTTGACTCCCACCCATTTGCGGGCAATCTCCGGGAAAATGGATTCAAAACAGATCAATACCCCAATCCTGGCATTCTGACAAGCCAGGGGGTGCTGAATCACACCCGGGCTGAAGTCTCCCACTGCCTCCACCACCGGGGCCAGAAATGGCAGAAATTTTTTCAAGGGTACATATTCGCCAAACGGCACCAGATGGCTCTTGGAGTATTTATCTGTGATCTGACCACTAGCATTAAAGAGAAGCACACTGTTATAGTAGCGCCTCATCAGCTCCTGGCCGTCGCCGACACCGCCATCCTGTTCAACCCAAGGGGCACCTGTGAGCAGGCATATTTGTCCCTGAACCGCAAGATCGCGCACGGATTGCAATAAAGGATGGGCAACCGGATAAAACGGCAGGGCTGTTTCAGGCCAGACGACAAGCAAGGGATGGTTCCGCTCAATAAGCCCCCGACTCTGACCAATATAATTCGCCAGGGTCTCCTTCTGCAATTCAGGAGACCATTTCAGGTCTTGCGCGATATTGCCTTGGACCACGCCAATACGCATGGTTTCACTGGCCTGCATCTGTCGTCCGATCTGCTGCCAGCGCAAGAATGAATATACCGCCACAACGCTGCAGAGCAGAAGGACAGGAACAAACCAGGTAAGTTGCCCTCTTTTACGAGTACCCGACAGAAACAACATGGCCACCAGGGTATTGATCAAAACCAGGCAATAGCTCAAGCCGTAATGGCCCCACAGATCAGCCGACTGGATCAGCCATGGCACATTGGCCAGCGCATACCCGGGATCCATCCACGGAAAACCAGTAAACAGAAAAGAGCGGCACCAATCGAGTGCAACCCATACCGCAGGAATGACCCACAGGGCAATTTGCCAAGGGATCCTGACGAAAAACAGGCGGGCAATCAGCGCAAAAACACCCATATACAGACTCATATACAGGGCAAGGAGAACGAGGGCCGGAACAGACAAAAAAGGCGGCAGGCCACCGTAACGGCCCAGAACAATGACAATCCAATAAAGCAGCACCAGAAAATGGAACAGACCGGTCAGCATCCCGCAAATAGCCGCCTGCTGCGCTGTGCTCATTTTAATAATAGTCAATAAAAGAGGAACAAGGGCGATAAAAAGCAGAGGCCAGATCCCGCCGCCACCAGGAAAAGCCAGCCAGAGCAGGCCCACGGTTAGAAGCGCCGTCAGCATTTGCACTCCAAAAACGGCGCCTGTTGTCATCACCACACCGGGATCACGCCTCTGCATCAATCAACCGGCTAATACGCACCACCTTGATATGCCGCCTGCTCGCCGTCTGCACCAGAAAACGCAGCCCTCCCACATCCACCTGATCTCCGGGCACAGCCAGCCGGCCAAGGAGATGCACCACCAACCCACCCACGGATTCGTAAGGGCCCTCTGGCATCTCCACGCCAAACCGTTCTTCGACCTCTTCTATATCCACCCTGGCCTGTACCAGAATTGTTTCCTGATCAACTTCCTGAATTTCATCGTGATCATCAACATCATATTCATCATCAATTTCACCGACAATTTCCTCTAAAACATCCTCTATAGTAACAAGACCGCGAACGGATCCAAACTCATCGGTTACCAAGGCCATATGGATCTTATGTTTCTGAAACTCCACCAGCAGATCGACAATCAGTTTTTTTTCATCTATAAAATAAGGCGGATTCAAAAGTTCTGAGAGAGGGATATCCTTTGAAGCCGGCGAAAAAATCTTCAACAGGTTCTTGACGTGGAGGATGCCGACAATGCGGTCCAGGGTATCCCTGTACACCGGCACTCTGGTAAATCCCTTTTCGATAAAAAGTTCCACCAGATCAGCAAGAGAGGTGGACTCTTCCGCCGCCTCAATCTCCACGGCCGGAGTCATGATCTCACCGACCATGGTATCACGAAAATCGAAGATGGAGTTGATCATTTTCTCTTCCAGACTGGTAATCAACCCTTGTTCTTCTCCATCCTCAAGCAATTCCTGAATCTCCTGCTCCAAGGACTCGGTGGTATCCGGGGTTCGCCCAGGCAACAAGGCGGCCAGACGCTTAAAGACACCTTTATATTCAACAGCCTCAGGCTGTTCAGATGATTTTTCCTTATTCATGTTTTTTCTGTCGCCATTCTCCAATTAATAGTTCTTTTGCCCTTTTGCTCAAAATTCCTTGCATATTTCAATGAGATATCAAAGAGAAACCATTTTGTCATCAACTCTTGATGTTACCACAATCTTCAATGAAGGTAAAAGGTCACACGGCAAAATACATTTTTTCTTTTCTAATTGCTATGATATGACTATAGTAAGGTCTGTTTATTCTTTTGTAAAAATAAAAAAAGAGTGTCAGAATGCGTTGTCGTCATTATTTCATCATTTTCCCTGACTCAACCTGCGTCAATCAACAATTCTGACTGAGCCGCCATTAAGCCATTACAATATCAAGACAATATGAGTAACAGTTTGCAAGGAAAGGTCCTCATTGCCAATCGAGGCGAAATCGCAATCCGCATCATGAATGCCTGCAAGGATCTGGGTCTGGAATACACTGTGGTCTATACCGACGCCGACAAGGACTCCGAACACGTCCAGCGCAACCGGATAAGCGGCGCCGACCAGAACGCCTGGCGAATTACCAGCTATACCGAACCCAACGATATCTTCGCGGTTGCCGACCACACCCATTGCACTGCAATCCATCCTGGGTATGGTTTTTTCTCGGAAGACTATCGTTTTGCCAGACGGGCAACTCTCCGGGATCGCCCCCTCACTTTTATCGGGCCAAACTGGGAGGTCATCAAAAGCCTTGGCGACAAAATCAACACCAAGCGGGTCGCCAATAAACTGGGGATCCCCACCATTCCTGGTACCGACAGCCCCATCTACAACGAGATGGAGGCAGAAGAGATCGCCCAGAGACTCATGGACAATCAACTGGCCCAGGATATCAAGGGCCCGTCCATCCTGGTCAAGGCCGCAGCCGGCGGCGGAGGCATGGGCATTGAAGAGGTCACTGAAATCGAGCAGTTTCGGCGCATCTATCGCCAGGTTCAAAACTATGCCAAACGCCAGTTTGGTGACGGCGGAGTCCTGATCGAACAATGCCTGCGTGACTATAATCATCTTGAGGTGCAACTGGTCTGTTCCCGCCATGGTGAGCGAATCCACTTTGGCTCCCGGAATTGTACGATCCAGTCAACAGGCCGTCAGAAACGGGTGGAAGCGGCGCCGGGGTTCCATAGCTCCTGTTTCACCTACGATTTTGACGAACAAAAGGTGCTGGAACAGATCGTTGACTATTCTCTGAAACTGGCCGCCCATGTCCGTTATGACAACGTTGGTACCTGGGAATGGATTGTCAGTAGATCCGGCCAGCCCTATCTGCTGGAGGTCAACACCCGGATCCAGGTGGAAAATGATGTCTCCGCCCGCATCAGTTACCTTGACAATCAGCACCCCAATCTGATCCGTGAACAGATCAGATTGGGCTTAGGTGAAAAGATCGGCTATAAACAGAAATCCATTGAATTTAAAGGGGCGTCCATTGAACTGCGCATTGTCGCCGAAGACACCCGACGCGGATTTGCTCCCTGGATTGGCACCATCACCGACTTCCATTTTCCTGAGCACGAATGGTCAACCGTTTATTCCCATGTCCCTTCTGATCGGGAGTACCGGATTCCCAGTGAATATGACCCCAATCTGGCCCTGGCCTTGGTATGGGGAGATTCCATGGAAGAAGCCAAGCACCGGGCCGGACAATTTATTGATGAAGTTATCATTCGCGGCCAAGACTCGCACGGAGGCCCCATTGTCACCAACCTGGAATATTTAAAAAACAACCTGGATCGTCTGTTGACCTTCTAAGCCGTCGTTCAGGTAAGCGAAGACTCCGGAAATAACCGTAACATTGAAATGCCGTGGCCTGCATAAAGAGCCATAACGAGATGGTCGAAGATATAAGAGTTATTTCATAACAGCTCCTAATAGCCTGGAACTCTTTTTCTCTTGAAAAAGAGAAAAAACTCTGCATCCCTGAACGCATCAATCACCTGTAACCTGGAACAGCACTCTCTTTATGAACGCATTACTTAAACAGCTCCATAAAATCGAAGAACGCATCAATTATCTGATTCAGCTCAAGGACTACTCCAACTGGGGCAACCTGGACGGATTCAAAGAGACTTGCGACAAGCTAAAACAGACGGTTTATGATCACAGCGAAGACCAGTTTGCCAGTGAGATCCACAAACTGCACGAATCCATCTGCTTTCTCGAAGAGCGGGCCGAAGAGCAGCTTACCCCCATGGAACGGGTACGGATCGTCCGCAGCATCCAGCGTTTCAGCCTGAAAGATATCCTAGAAAACGTCTACGAGGATTATACCGAACTTGGTGGTGAAGGTGATGCCAATATCGACCCGGCCATGGTCTGCGCCAAGGCTACCATCGTCAGACGCATCAAGAATAAACCCTACACCGCCTCGGTCATGGTCATTGGTCAGGAAACCGGCCATGGCGAGGAATTTCGCAATGGCGGTTCCTGCAAACCAGAAGGCAACGAAAAGGCCCTTCGCTATATGAAGGTCGCAGAAACCGAAGGCATCCCTATCCACTTCTACGTTTTCACCCCTGGTTCCTTCCCGGTGGAAGAATACCCTGGGGCCGCGCAGCAGATCGCCCGTAATATCTACGCCATGGCCAAGCTGCGAGTTCCCATGGTTTCCATGATCTCCGAAGGTGGTTCAGGGGGAGCCGAGGCCATCGGGCTTTCTGATTATCGGATGATGTGTTCCCATGGCTACTATTCAGTCATCTCACCAGAAGGGGCCGCAGCCATTGAAGGAAAGGTGAAAGAAGGCAATAAGGTGCCCAAAGAGCTCATTGAGGTCTGCGCCGAACGGCTCAAGTTGACGGCAACAGATAATCTTGCCTTTGGCACCATCGATCATATCATCCAGGAACCGCCCTTGGGCGCCAGAAGAGATGATTTTGCCTTTTTTGCCCAGCTTCGCGCCGAGGTTATGCGAGCCACTGACAAGGTGGTCCTTGGCACCAAAAGCTTCAGGGCCTTCCGTTCCTATGAAATCAAACGAAAGAAGGCGGAAACCGAGGCTCAGGAGCTCCAGGTTGACGTTTCCTGGGATCTTAATCAGGATGAGATCACCCGGCTGCTGGCCGGACGTTCCAAGAAATATCGGGAAATGGCCACCCAGGGTTTCAGCGGTCTGCCCACTCCCACAGGAAAGTTCCTGAGGCAGCTGCAGGAAGGGGCCGAAAAGGTATATTATACCATGCGGTATGAAATCCTGAAAAATCACCAGAAACAGGTGCAGAAGGTCTTCAAGGATGTCTCTGGAGAAGGAACCGTAATCCTTAAACGGGTCACATCGCCCATCACCAGCGCCATTGATTTTTTTTCCCAGCAAAAAGACAAAAAATGCATCCGCCCTCAGCTTGCGAGCTCAGAGGGATCACCGGCTCCAGGAAACATTCAGGACCCACTGGAACTGACAGACACCTATACCAGTCCACTCGCCAATGCTGACCGCACCATTACCTGTCCCAACAGCGAAAAATATGGGTGCAAGGATCTGTGGGTGCCAGATCTTTTTGGTGAATTTGCAGGGGTCTGTGAGACCTGCGGCCATCACTTCCCTCTGGAGCATAAATGGTATCTGAAAAACATTTTTGATCCTGATTCCATTCGGATCTTCAACACTGAGATTACTGCCGGCAATCCTCTGGGATACACCGGGTTTGACGACCGGTTGCAATTATCAAAAAAGAAGACCGGACGCAACGCCGGCAACATGACCTTTCATGCACGGATCATGGATATTCAGGTTGTCGTCAGTATGCTCTACTCTGATTTCAGAAATGGAACAGTTGGCTCAGCAGAAGGGGAAAAATTCATTCAGGCCTGCGCCATGGCCAAGCGAAAAAAACGACCACTGATCTCCTATGTTCACACCACAGGTGGCATTCGTATCCAGGAGGGGACATTGGGAGTCAGCCAGATGCCCAAATGCACCATGGCCGTCCGTGAATATATTGATGCCGGCGGACTCTACATTGTAGTCTATGATAACAATTCCTACGCCGGCCCCGTTGCCAGTTTCTTAGGCTGTTCCCCCTATCAGTTTGCAATCCGCTCCAGTCGTATAGGCTTTGCCGGACACCGGGTCATTCGCGAGACCACCGGAATTGACATTCCCCCTGATTACCATTCCGCCAGGAACGCCCTTAAACGCGGGCACATTCAGGGGATATGGGATCGTCGTGAATTCCGGCGCAACCTGTACAAATCCCTCTTGACCATGGGTAGCCCTCACCTCTATTATCGATAAAAAAAAATTAAGCTTTTTGCCATTTCTGCCGATCTATACTTAAGGGATAAAAGGTATCGGTAGAGAACGTACGTTATTCTCAAGGGACTGAGGAGGTGCGTAATGGCAATCTGGAAGTTTACTGTAAACGACAAGGACGTTTCTTACGGAGCACGCAATCGTAGGCTCTTAACCCCCAAAGGTTGCAACGAACCTTTCAAGGAGCGATACTGGTGCCCTAAGAAGAAGTGGTTTGGCATGGAGGTCTGTCCCTTTATCAACAGACGGGAATGTGAGAACTTCGCCCAGATGAGTGGTGAAAAGTTTGCCAGCCTCTAAAAGAGTGGCAACACACGAGACAAGCACATATTCTTGCATTTTCTTGGCCCTGAGTCTTGACGGAAGTACTCCCTTATGCTACATAAGGTTGACTTTATTGTGTGACGGGCCGTTAGCTCAATTGGTAGAGCATTTGACTCTTAATCAACAGGTCCCCGGTTCGATCCCGGGACGGCCCACCAACTAAATCAAGCACTTAGCTCGCTTTGAGTTAGGTGCTTTTTTGTTCCGTTAGATGCCGGTTAGATTTTACCGAGACATCACGGTACCAGGCAATATTACGACAGGCCGACAATTGACGGGGTATTACGGATCTGGTTTTCATTGAAACTATACCTTGAAACCAGCTCATCAAGAGAACCATCCCATATACCCCGTCCCATGTTCATGGATGTTGACTCCCTCCGCTCGCCAAGCCATATGCCTTTGTGCGTATGGCTTCGTTCCTCTGCTTCTCAGCAAGCTCTTTTTTCTCAACCTCGTCAGCATACAAGCGAAGAGCTTCCGGCAAACTGGTGGGAATTTTTACCGCTGGTGCAGCAATCCCTCTCTCCAATTTCATCCACCGATTAAAAACGCGGGATCTTAAAACTGCGTCATAACCGCTGATCAAAGTTAAGGTTCCAGGGAAATCAAGATAGTACATTGGCCGCTCTTGATTTTGTGCATCGAGGTCTGACCCCAGCTCAAAACTGAGCGCGGCTAAAGTCAAGCACGAGCGTTCCGGTAGTTGTCAATAATCTTTATTGACAACTACCGAAATTAAACCTAGTGTTGCTTACGCAACTTGAATGCGCCAGTTCGGTAACAACAGAGAAGTGATCATAATCATGTGATTCTTTAAGGGGAGGCATTTAAAATGACATTGTATAGAATGAAGGGTCCTGTGAAGATGCGAATGACGTTAATATCGGCCTTTTCCTTTGTCGTTTCCTTGTTGCTGTTTACCCCGCAGTCTTACGCAGACCTGAATTGTGTAGCCTGTCATGGGTCGAACGGGCCTCATGGCGAGGGATTCGAAGGCTGTAAAGCCTGTCATGGCTACCCGCCGCTCACCAGCGAATCGGGAGCTGACGGGCTTGTCAGATATCCTTCCCCAACCGGTGGAACGTCGCCGGGTGCTCATGGCAAACACGCAACTGCTGCCGGATACTCCTATCCTTGTCAGACCTGTCACTCTGGTGGTATGAGTGCCAAGGGGGGTATCATTGAGGACCCGCGCCAACTGGAGATGGGTTTCAATATCTTTGGGGCTATCGGTGGGGTATATGACGGCCGGACCCTGCTGGCGCCTTATTCCTACACGGCAGCGCAGGGCACCACTGTCACTGCCAATGGAAGTATGACCTGCTCGGCTATCTATTGTCACAGCAATGGCACCTCTGTTTCAACAGCCGTCGTGCCAGCTTTTATATCCCCGGCATGGACTTCTCGGGGCCCGCTTGCTTGCAATTCTTGCCACGGATATCCGCCTGCGTATGCACATGACAACCCTAAGTCTAATATGCATTATCTTCATCAAGTGTCCTGTGACGCATGTCATTATGCGACGACGCACGAGGGGGTTCACATTTCCGATCCTACCAAACATATTAATGGCCAGTATGATGTCAATGCTGATCCGGCGATTGGGAGTGAAATCACGTATACATGGGACAGAGGTGGCGGAACCTGCTCCAATGTTATATGTCACGGGGTGCTTCAACACAACAGCAAAAACTGGAGTAGAGAGGTCAATAATATAATGATTGAAAACCCACCCGGACAAATAAATTATATGGGTACTGAGCAGAAGTTTAGGGTTAGACTGGGCTCGGGTAATACCTTGCGCTTTCCCGGTGTCTCGTATTTGTGGGACTTCGGGGACGGTGGAAAGTCCACTGTTGCGGAGCCTACTCATATATATACTGCTGTTGGCACATATTTAGTAAAACTTGATATGCGTGATGCTGACTATCATCCCGCAAGCGCACAAGGTCAATTTACTATTATGAGCCCGTCAAACATACCCCCTGTTACTGCGATGTCAGTTTCGGTGAGCGGCTCCACCATAACTGTGACTGATTTGTCTTACGATCCTGATTACAATATAAATGGAAATTCCGGGCCGGGACAGATTACTATTCTCTGGGGTGATTTCACAAAGACTGTGGAGCCAATAAATCTTACAGACAGTCCTTCCAATCAGGTTTATATTCACACATCAAATATGGATAATTATGATTTAAGTATGTCACATGTTGTGAGGGATAATAAAAGCGCAGGAGCGGTGATGCCCACAGCGATAGGTTTTAGAACACCGGCACTGGCAAACAGTATAAGTATCTCCGGCAGGCTTACTCGTTCCGGTGCCGCATCTTCTTTGCAAGGGAGGCTTAAGCTTAAAAAAAATAATACATTATTTTATAATTATTTTTCCGACCCGAATTCCCAGGGAGATTATCAATTTGTAGGCATTCCCCCTGGTTGCTATACTGTGGAGCCGTCACCAGTCACCGGATATACCTTTAATCCAGTTAAGTCGGTTTCGATCTGTACAAGCACAACTGGTGTGGATTTTACAGTATCTAAGCCTTAAAAAAGAAGGTTCCTCGCTATTCTGAGTGGGTAACCCCTATTTGGTTTGATTTAAAAATGGTAAGTTTCTCAGCACTATGAGAGACACTGACCTTTTTCAAATGGCCCTTGGTTTAACGCCTCCTTGGCAGGTGTTATCTTCGGATTTCGATCCGCAACAAAAACGTCTGGATATCCAGATCGACTTCCCACGCGGAAGTACCTTTTCCTGCCCAAAGTGCAAGCAGGACAACGTAAAGGCATATGACACCAAAACGAAAATCGGGAGACACTTGAATTTCTTCCAGCATGAAACATACCTGACTGCCAGGGTCCCCGTGTTCAGTGTGATCAGTGTGGACTTTGAGTAGTTGATGTGCCATGGGCTCGTCCAGGAAGCGGTTTCACATTGTTGTTTGAAGCTATGATCATGACCCTGGTCAAGTCCATGCCGGTAAAGACCATAGCCGCCTGTATCAATGAACACGATACACGGCTGTGGCGAGTACTGCATCACTATGTGGATAGTGCCCGAGATAATGCCGATTATTTCAAGGTTAGGCAAGTCGGTGTTGATGGAACATCAAGTAAACGCGGCCACAGTTAAATTACCTCCGGCAAAGCCGGAGGCTTAATAATGTGAACCGCTCAAAGCGGTATATTGAAAAGATTATCTGACCACCATTCGGTGGTCAACTATCTATCCTTGAACAGCGATAGTTGCTCGACTCGATGATCTTCCTTTTCCTGCGCCCTGATATTAGACCCGAACAACCTCTTCATCGGCTCCTACGGTTGAAACAAAATAGCCACGTGCCCAGAAAGACATCCCGCTGTAATTATTCCTCTGTCCGAGATACGTCCGCGCAATATGAATAGCACTCTTTCCTTTGATATATCCAACAATTTGAGCAACTGAATATTTCGGAGGAATCGATATAAGCATGTGAATATGATCCAGTTGCAGGTGACCTTCCAGCACCTTACATTCCTTGTGACGTGCAAGTTCATGGAAAACTTCTCCAAGATGGATGCGTAGTTGACCATATAACATTTTCCGCCGACATTTCGGAATCCATACCAAATGATACTTGCAATCCCATTTCGTATGATTTAAACATTCTATGTTGTTCATTAAGCCTCCTTTTTCGTGACTTTGAGCGGTTCACGTTAAAGGAGGCTTCTATATTATTCTGGAACTGTCAAACTTTTGTTGTCCCCCGGCAAAGCCGGGGGTTTACCTTAAGGAAATTACGTGAGTCTCTTTAGGTAGGTGAGGTTCCACAGTGAAACATGTGAGCCACAATAGAATTGAGTGAACCAATCCATGGCAACCAATTTTGTTCATCATAACCGGAGGCGCTTGTGAAAAAAATCTTTTTGCTTGTAGTATTGTTTTCTGTCACGGTGTACGGGGTGGCCAATGCCGGTGGAAAATCGCCCGTCTTTTTGCTTTTGTCTGGAATTCTTCATCCTCATTCCCCTCTTCCGCCGTTACCTCCTTCTCCGCCGCTGCCTTTTAGTCGCTTAAACGACACCGGCATCACTTGGGGCGGCAACTATCCAGTCGGCAATAATTCCACCTGTGCCGGTGAGGAAATCGGCGGTCAAGATTGCTCTCATGGCCGCGATGCGACTTCTAACAATGATTCCGATGGTCATGCCGGTTTCAGCTTTACTAAGTTGGGTGCCAATGGTAATCCGCTGGCCAATCAGGCCGCCGACTACGCCACTACCCCCTGGGCCTGTGTCCAGGATAACGTCACCGGCCTCATCTGGGAGGTGAAGACCAATGATGGCGGCCTCCATGACCAAAATGACACCTATACCTGCGATAACACCAATCCCGCCACTTATTGCAATACCGAGACCTATGTGGCTAGGGTTAACGCTGCAGGCTGGTGCGGAAAATCCGACTGGCGCATGCCAACTATTAAGGAATTGGAGGGAATTGTCTCTTTGGGTACTTTTGCACCGGCCATTGACACTGGCTATTTCCCGAATACCCCGTATGATTCAGTCGTCTGGTCACGGTCTCCCGATGCCAGTGGTTGGGCCGACGCGTGGCTTGTCGATTTCTACGATGGCAATTCGACTATCCATATTCGCTACACCTACGGTTCTCATGTGTGGTTAGTGCGTGGCGGACAGTGACTTTTGTGTTTTTGCTTTTGGTCCCCACATGCCCCGCAGGAAATATTTTTTAGGTGTGTCCATGGCAACCAGAGAACCATTACCCAAAACAGGAGCTTTGCTATGCATATTATCTGCCTGATTTTCTGTCTGTGTTTTCTTGCAAACTTCTCAACAGCTGATGCCGTGGGCCAGACCTGTAATAACAATATAATTGCCTCTACCCCAGACAGTCAGCTGATTGATAACTCCAATGGCACCGTTACCGACAACAAAACCGGTCTGATGTGGAAACGATGTGTGGAAGGGCTGAGCGGTAGCACTTGTGAAAGCGGTACTGCAAACACTTTTACCTGGCAGACTGCCCTGCAACAGCCGGGGGTGGTTAATAACGGTTCTGGTTTTGCAGGGTACCATGATTGGCGTCTGCCCAATATCAAGGAGCTGAGATCTCTTGTTGAGGAAAAGTGTTTCAACCCTGCCATCAATCTTACCCGGTTTCCCAATACTACTTTTTCGTATGTCTGGTCGGGGTCTCCCTGTGCCGACGGTTCGGACGGCGCGTGGGTTGTCGGTTTCAATAGTGGCGACTCTTACAACAATATTCGCAACTACGATAATCAGGTGCGGTTCGTGCGCGGCGGACAGTGACTTTTGTGTTTTAACTGGAGTTTGGAGTTTCAGCCCATGTGCGATTGAAAGCATACATTATAAAAAATCACATAAAAAATAAAAAACCATAAAAAATACTTATGAGCCTCTTGCAAAATATTCAGTTTGAGAAGAACAATGAGATGAGCTCTTAAGGCTTGGCCTACAAAATGGCCGCTTGGCCTCTCCATTGCTATTTTTTGCTGAGTTTTCGTGTCAGATTATGGCAACATGGACGCACGTCTCCCTTGTTTTACGTTGTTTACGGTCTTTAAGAATCTATCCGAGCAGCCGTATAAGCTGCCTGAATTCCCGGTCATGTGTAACGATGAATGGGGGTAACATGCTAAAAATATTGCATTAGGCCACAAATCTTCTTGCATTTTCCTCGTTACTTTTAGTATGTTGTAACGAGGAAAGGAGGAGTGACTTTGGCAGCGATTGTATACCAAACCAACAAAAAGACAGGGATAACCTACGCATACGAGTCGAAATCTTATTGGGATAAAGACAAACAGCAGTCCCGAGCAAAGCGTATTTGCATTGGACGCCTGGATCCTGGGACAAAGACGATCGTCCCAACTCGGAAAAAGTTGTCTCTGCCGTTAGTGAAAGAAAAGGGCAAGCCTGGGCCCGTGCCGGTACCAGTTGCCAGCAGGAAGTTCTATGGAGCAACCAACCTCTTCGATCAAATTGGAGAAGTCACAGGTGTTGCCAGGGACTTGCAGGCTTGTTTACCCGACCATTACCGCCAGATACTCTCCATTGCATATTACTTGATACTGGAGGACAGGAACCCTTTGGGCCGCTTTCCCCGCTGGGCGAGTACCCATCACCACCCACATGGCGAGGTGATCACCTCCCAAAGGAGTAGTGAGTTGTTTGCCTCGATTACCGAAGAAGCCAGACAGAAGTTCTTTCGTCTCCAGGGTAAGCGCCGAGTTGAGCAAGAGTATCTTGCCTACGACAGCACCTCTGTGAATCGGCGTGTAATAATGACCCACTAAAGGGGGAAATCGGCGTTCAAAATTGACCCACCTCAGCCCATGCTCTATCCTCTCTGAAATCAACCAGAGGG
>CAITDH010000364.1 GCA_903891045.1 uncultured Desulfobulbaceae bacterium
CGAATTTTAATCGGACCGTCTTTCTGTTCGGCAAGAATTTTATAAATAGGATGATTCGTGTCAGTAACCTCAGCATCATAGGTGGTGATCAGGGATACGTTCTCCACATTATATCTATCACCAAAAAGGTGGAAAAGTTCAGTGCTGTCCTTAGGCCAGTCTTCCTCTTCATGGTAGAAAAAAGCGAGGCCGCCCTTGCATATGTCAACAATTAAACCCGGCAGAGCCATGGGTTCACGCCGAAACACAGCAAAAGAGCCGAGATCAACGTCATAACGGAGGTACTTTCTCTTGTTCTGGTCTATTTTTTCTGGAGTCATAAACTGCCCTTGTATCTGTGTGTATAAAGTCACATTTCTAACAAATCTGCCTACCTTTCTGGCTCACCCAGCATGGAATCAAGTTCTGACAAAACAGTAAGTTGGCAGTCTATTGCGTATCATCCTGAGTTCTTAAATATAACCTATTCATCTTTCAAAGTCCAAGCTGGATCATAGAGTCTCTGCATGGCCTTGCTGTACGCGCCGAGACGGTGCTCATAGATATAAAACGGGGCCATGATCTGTACCCCCTCACCACCATTCTTGACGGCCTCGACCAGGATAAGGCGGGCGGGAGCAACGGCATCGGGATAACTGTAAATGGTCTGCAGTCGTTTGGGAACAAGATGGTGTTGGTGCAGGGCGAAGAACAAGGCGTTCAGCCCGGTGGCAGGATAGACAAAGACCACCTTGCCACGATTCTTGACCACGGCTGCGGCAGCAGCCACCACCTCGGTCAGGGTACAGTGCACTTGATGCCGGGCGACGAAGGATTCCTGATCCTGACAAGGTCTGCCGGAATTTTTTTTATAAAAAGGCGGGTTGCAGATCACCTGGGAAAAGCTCTCGACCGGAAAAAAATCGAGGATATGCCGCAGATCCCCCTGCACCACTTTCATTTTATCGGCATAACCGTTCATGGCCATGTTGCGGGAGGCAAGAGCGGCCAGCCCCGGCTGCAACTCAAGGCAGGAGACAGAGGCAATCTGTTCCCGCCAGCGGTAGAGGCAGATCAGGGCGATGACCCCACAACCGCTGCCGAGATCAAGGACCGTAGCCCCTAGCGATGGCGGTGAAAAATGGGCGGCCAGGATCGCGTCAACGGAGAACCTATAGCCGGAACGATGTTGCAGGCAATGCACCCTCCCGGCAAACAGGGTATCACAACTTACCTTGTCTTCCTGGCCGGTCTGGTCACTATCCATTATTCAATGCACCAAGGACCAGGAAGATCACGTCAGCCAATCCTGTCTATTTCCTCACCATCGACCAACTGATTAAACAGAAGGCCGGTCATGATCTTGGGATAAAAATAGGTGGATTTATGGGGCATGATCAGATTGTGATCGGCCACATTCCTGACCTGCCCGACCCTTGTCGGATTCATGACAAAAAGCAGAGGTGTGGACTGGTCATCGGACGCGCACTCTTTCACCGCCATAACAAGGGCTTCGTCGGAATTGCTGTAATAACTGACCAGGTTTTCCTGCTCACAGCGATGATGATCAAGCCCCAGGGCCTTGTCCATGATGATATCGGAAAGAACGACCACATCAAGCTCCCGCAGCGGTTCCGGCCGCCCGGCCAGGACATCTCTGGCCTCCTGTTTCAGGCTAAGCAGAAAACATCTATCTTCTATCGGATGATACACCCCGAAGGTGGATGAGCTTTTCTCAGGCGACTGCCGCTCCAGCGCATCCATCCGTACCAGCACCTCTTTCATCAGCGCTTCCCTATTGCTGCCCGAGATCTCTTCACAGTGAAAATAGCGATCAAGACGGTTCAGCAACTCCGCCGTTTCCATCTTACCTGGCCACCGTAACAGCCTATGAGTGGGCAATACGGAGAGGCCGGGATCTTCCATGGGGCAGAGATACATAATGATATGATTGGCCGGGCTGTTGGCAGGCAAATCGCCTGCGGCTTCACGCACCATCTTGCGATAGGCCAGGGCCGTGGTGTAACGATGGTGGCCATCGGCGATATAAAGGGACTTGTCCAGGAATTGCCGCTGCACATCCTTGATCACATCCTGATTGATTACCCGCCACAGGCTGTGAACACAGCCATCCGCATCGGTCACTGAACCAATGGCCTCGCGCTCCTGCTGTTCAAGCAGGGTCATCACGTCATTATGCGGATCAGAATAGAGGGAAAAGATCTGACTGAACTGGGCCTTGCAGGCGGCAGTCAGGCGCAGACGATCAGCAATAACCGTATCAAAGGTCTGCTCATGGGGTTTCACCACGCCTTCTGCAAACTCTGCCAGTCCAACCAGGCAGACGAAACCCTTACGGGTCAGCCGTTTACCGGAGGGGTGTGAATACTCGGTATGATAGAGATAAATCCCAGGTTCCGGATCACGCACCAGTGCCTCTTCATCAAGCCACTGCTGGAACAGATCGGCCGCTTCCTGGTAGCGCTCGGCGCTGGCATCACCTACGCCTGGATTCTTGACGATATCCAGACGGATCATGTTGTAGGGATTTCGGTCACGATACGAATCAATCACATTCGTGTTGATCACATCGTATGGTGGGGTAACAACCTCATCCAGTTTCCCAACTTTCTGCGGATTAAAATGGACTCCCTTGAGGGGGGCAATAAAGGCCATGCTCTTTCACTCCTTTTCTGCTACAATATAAATGGTCTCTTTGACCTTGAATTTCTGGCACACCCTACCATTTCAGTCATAAATTTTCCAAGGTTTTCAGCCATGGTCTGTTGAATAATGAACAGCCGCCATCACCCTGGAAAAATAGCCACGGAGGAACACCCATGTTTGACATCTTTATCAAGACCCATTTTGCCGGAGCCCATCACCTGCGGGAGTATCCCGGTAATTGTGAACACCCGCACGGTCACAACTGGAACGTTCAGGTCACAGTCCGGGCTACCGAATTGGATGAACTGGGAATGGGCATCGATTTCAAGATCCTCAAACAGAAAGTGAATGGTGTGGTTGATACCCTTGATCACCGCGACCTCAATGAACATCCGGCCTTTCTCAGCCAAAACCCTTCATCCGAGCATATCGCGGTTTATTTATTTGAGCAGCTCAGAAACAGCCTGCACCATGACCGCTATCGTCTCTACAGCGTAGAGGTACGGGAAACCGAGAGTTCAGGATTGACCTATTATGGCCCAGCCACTAACATCTGATTTAACGCTCGAAATATCCGAGCTTTTTTATTCCATCCAGGGCGAGTCCACCTATGCCGGACTGCCCTGCGTCTTTATCAGACTGGCCGGTTGCAATCTGCGCTGTCATTACTGTGACGCCCGGTACACCTATGAAGAGGCCCATGCGGCCATGGCCCTTGAGGTCATCCTCTCTTTTGTTAACGGCTACCCAGATGCCATCGTCGAGATCACCGGTGGGGAACCCCTGCTCCAGAAGAATGTATTCCCGTTGATGGCAGAACTTGTGGCCAGGAAC
>CAITDH010000365.1 GCA_903891045.1 uncultured Desulfobulbaceae bacterium
AAGTTAGCCGGGATCATGGGGCTGCTCCAGGAAGAGGCCAGCGAGTATCTGAAACAGCAGAAAACAACACTGTTGAAGGACCTTGCCATCAGTGAGCAGGAGATTCTTGGACTGATCCAGGAACGCAAGGATGCACGGACGGCAAAAGACTGGGCGCGCGGCGACAGTATCCGCGATCAGCTACTGGCCAAAGGAATTGAGTTGAAAGATGGTGCAAGCGGTACAACCTGGGAGATAAAACGGGGGTAACAGTATGGCACATACCACAATCCGAACACCGGCAGTAGCAGACCGTTTCTATCCTGGAGATCCGGGAATTCTGACCCGGAATATCCAGGAGCTGACCCCAGTTTCAACAACTCCAACAACCCCGCAAAAAGCCTATGCCGTTGTTTCACCGCACGCGGGTTATATGTACTCTGGAGCGGTGGCGGCCGAGACCATAGCAAGTGTGCACATCCCGGAAACAGTCATTATCCTGGGTCCCAATCATCACGGCCAGGGGGCGCCGATTGCGCTCTCCACCATACCCTGGCAGATGCCCATGGGCCAGGTCCCTATTGATACTGCTATCGCGGAGGCCCTTCTTGACACAAGTTCCGTCATCACCGTCGATGAAACGGCCCATCGTTTTGAACACTCCCTGGAGGTCCAGGTGCCTTTCCTGCAGGCCAGACAAAAAAACCTCTCCATCGTCCCCCTTGTGATTTCCCACATCTCCTACCCCCTGTGTCAGGAGGTAGGAACAGCTCTGGCCAAGGTTATCAAGGGCGCCGGCAAAGAGATCCTGATTGTCGCCTCAAGCGATATGACCCATTACGAATCGCGGGCTGCGGCTGACAAAAAAGACCATTATGTCTTGAAGAAACTTGCCGACATGAATCCTACCACCCTCTATCGCGCAGTCCTTGACTACAATATATCCATGTGCGGTATCATGCCGGTGACCATCGCCCTCATCGCGGCAATGGCCTTGGGCGCAACCAAGATAAAACTCGTACGCTATACTGATTCTGGGGCGATAAGCGGTGACACCAGCCAGGTGGTAGGCTATGCGGGAGTAATCATTTCCTGATTTTTCCTCGCCCACTCCTCTTTTTCCTTGACAGGAGGGGATAGATTTTCTAAATAAACAGCTTCATTGCGTTATCTGCTGGGGGATGGTCTAATGGTAAGACAGCGGACTCTGACTCCGCTTATCGAGGTTCGAGCCCTCGTCCCCCAGCCAAGTAAATTCAAGCACTTGCCGATAAATCTGTAAGTGCTTTTTTATTTTTAGTGCAAATTTAGTGCACTTCTTGCCAACCTAACTCAATTATACCTCTTAGGAGACACAGCAAGCTCCTACCAGTATTCCACAAATATTTACGGTGGAATTATCTCCGATTACACTGGCGGCTATCCTTTCAGGCAGAATAGCACCATGTTCGTCAACGGTAATAAAAGTAGTACAATTATACCGAAGCAGCAGCCTCGGCCTCCTTGCTGCCATCATCTACGATCAAGCCCCTGCTATCATTATCATGATTTTGGGTCATTGGGTGTTTATTTGTAGTAACTCAAATTCGATCTGACAATTCACCAAATCAGATTTAAGCTGTTGATCAGCGTGGAATAATGACCCCTCTATAACAAGAAACAGCGTCGAAAATTGACCCCACTATGTTATCCCCTTCGTGACCATGTAATCACGGAGGTAATGGAGGATGTTAATAGTGGAGACAATAGCCAAGATACGT
>CAITDH010000366.1 GCA_903891045.1 uncultured Desulfobulbaceae bacterium
ACGTATCTTGGCTATTGTCTCCACTATTAACATCCTCCATTACCTCCGTGATTACATGGTCACGAAGGGGATAACATAGTGGGGTCAATTTTCGACGCTGTTTCTTGTTATAGAGGGGTCATTATTCCACGCTGATCAACAATCTTGGCGAACAACATGGGGCCCAAGCCCATCAGATTCAGTTGCGATAAGGGAAGATGTTCGGCTCCGCCGCGATTCAACATCTCAACCATGGGTTGAAGTATATTGTCAGTCGCTAAATCACGGTAGAGACCTTCGCGTGCAGGATCAGGCTTTCGCCGTCGAGCAAAAAGTCTTTTGCGCTTCTTTAGGCAATTATGACCAAAGATCATGAACCACATTTTCATCTCAACACCCAAGGCGGCAAACCCGGTGGCAATGATAAAGGCGGCGAGAGCCCTGTCAAGATCTCCACTGAGCAGGAGAATTGTGCCTTTTTTATTCATGGAGAATTCCTCTCAGGCTTTCCATAGCAGTCTTTGCTTACACCTTAAACCTAATCGTCACTTTTTTCCCTTCACGATGGGTATCCAACAGCTCATGTCCCCCTTCATGGCAAAAATCGATAACTGATTCCTCAAAGATTGGATCATCTCCAACGATGCTCAACATCTGCCCCTTCTGCATTGTCCGCACCTCTTTAGCCAGGGCAATCAACGGTAAAGGGCAGACCTTACCCGTAACGTCAACCAATCTATCAGCAGCCATCACACATCCTCCCCGTGGTATGAGTAAAGAAATTTGCAGTGTGTTATCCGTGCCGATGATACCACTGAAACAGCTGTGCTAATCAATCACAACATGCAATAAATTCAAACAATTACTGTAAAGTCAAGCCCACATGCGAGGTTCAGGGATTTCATGCGTCTGACTTTAGGACTATAACAATATAGTTCCCCCCAAAGTCAAGACAGAATTTGGGTTAAGTTAAGCTTTTTATTTTGTGCTGTCATGGTCCTAGTGGACATTCAGGTCAAGGATGAATTTTCACTCCATCACTTCAAGAATTCCATTGAGACCAACTCCTTTCCGGTGGAGACTGAGGAACAGCGAAAGATGATCAACCCCGCTGTTGCCGCAGCCAAAGCCGCCGGCACCGATGTGGTAGTGGTCTGCCCACGGGGTGGCGGGGGGGCAAAACGGTGCTATACCTACTTGAAAGATCAGGGGATTGCTGAGGAAAAACTCTTCATCCTTGAGGGCGGCGTCGACAAATGGCCCTACAAGGAGATGATGGAAAAACGATAAGTGTCAATTCTATGTCCATGCACTCTGCGACAAGCAGGGGCATACCAGTCATGAATGAAATGCTTTATCAGACACAGGCCTTGAATGAGGGCTGCACCCGCTGCCAGGCCTGTGTCACCCAATGCGCCTTTCTCCAGAAATACGGCACGCCGGGCGACATTGCCGCTGCCCGGCTGGCAGGCTTTCCGGCAATCGATCCCTTCGAGTGCAGCCTGTGTAACCTGTGCACAGCAGTCTGTCCGGAAGACATTACCCTTGGCACCTTCTTTCTAGAGCTGCGGCGGCAAGCCGTGAGCCAGCTTTCACTCAAACCCTACGCCACCATCATTAATTACGAACGGCGCGGCCATTCGCCGCTCTTCTCCTGGCATGGCCTGCCAACTAACTGCGACACCGTTTTTTTCCCGGGGTGCTCCCTGCCCGGTACCAGACCAGAGGCCACCTGGTGGCTCTATCAGCAGCTCAATAAACAGATCCCGCACCTCGGCGTAATCCTCGATTGCTGCCACAAGCCCTCTCATGACCTTGGCCGCCAGCGCTTTTTTCTTGATCACTTTGCCGCCATCCGCGACCGGCTGATCAAGGGCGGTGTGCGCCAGATCATCGTCGCTTGCCCCAACTGTTACAAGGTCTTTCATGAATACACGGACGGGATGACCATCCACACGGCTTGGGAGATCCTGGCCGAATCATCCCTTACCGCAAGCATTCCAATCATAACACATGGGCAGGTGACGGTGCACGACCCCTGCCCCCTACAAGACCATCAAGGAGCCCAGGACGCCGTGCGCTCACTCATCAGCAGGCACGGACTGAAGATTCGTGAAATGCGCCATTCCAGAAACCGCACCGTCTGCTGCGGCGAAGGAGGCTCGGTGGGATTCATCTGTCCTGAAATGGCTGGCAGGTGGGGAGAAATCCGCCATCAGGAGGCCGGGGACGATCTGGTCATCACCTACTGTGGTGGATGCGCCGGTTTTCTCACCCGCTCGGGGATGAAAGCTATCCACCTGGTCGATCTACTGACCAACCCAGCCAAAGCCCTATCTGGAAAAGCCACCGCCTCCCAGGCTCCCTGGACGTATCTCAACCGAATCAGATTGAAAAGAAAAGCACAACTGGCCATCAAGACTTGCCATGAAAAAATCCTGCCAAGAAAGATAAAGCACAATTTATAATTTTCTTTTTTCCCTCAGATCCACTTTAAACCACGGGTAAGAGGCTACCCCAAAACACCAGCTTGCCACGAAGAAAAGTGCAATATCGCATAACGTCCGATTATGTTTGGCGGTGAACAATAAAAATTTATTATAGAGCTTCTATCGTGTGCGGCTGTTTGCATATCATGGACGGCGGAGACGCACCACCAGGAGACGGACTACCATAAAGAGCGCTGTTCTTTTGGTGGGTGTGGGCGCTGTTCCTATGGGATAGGGGGGCTCCCCTTAATGGAGTCAGATTTGAAACATGGGTTCTGGGCTGTGAGAATCCCAGGTAAATTTTGAAGCTCAATTTCTGTCCAGTATCCAGCATTCCTTTTTTACGCCTGTCTCATTGCTGAGGTTCTGGGCCGAAATGAATAACTGATGTAGTTTTATATTATAGCTTATGGCTTCTTGTGATCAATCTTAGCTTCAAGCTCGACGGCTAACTCTTGGGCCTTACTGCGTTGCTCAGGAGTTAATCTATTGGCAAAAACATCTCTATTTTTTATGGCATCTTTATCCCCCTGGGCAGCAGCCAAACTGCTCCAAGCATAGGCATAGATATCATCTTGGGGCACGCCTTTGCCGTGAGCATACATGACACTTAAATTATACTGAGCATCTACGTCTCCCTGCTCTGCCGCCTTTCTGTACCAGTTTACGGCCTGTTGATCATCTTGGGGCACGCCTTTACCATCTTCATACATGAGGCTTAAATTATACTGAGCAGATACATATCCCTGCTCTGCCGCTTTTCTGGTCCAGTTTACAGCCTGTTTGTCATCTTGGGGCACGCCTTTGCCTTTAGAATACATAAAGCCTAACTCAAACTGAGCATCTGCGTCTCCCTGTTCCGCTGCTTTTGTAATTGCGACAACATCCAGTTCTGCTCTTGCTGGGGGCAAACCACCAAACAATCCAAAAACCATCGCAGCGATTAAAAAGATCCCTGTCAAGCCATTCCGGTTGTGTGTTTTCATTATTTCTTTCCTTGTACCGTCAATGGTTCGGTCTTTACTCTGATTATCTTCACGGGAATTTACACAAATCAAAACAATCTATTTACCAAAATCCCTTTTTTTGATCTGCCCGCCAAATATCATGTTAATTTGAAAGACTAGAGTGGGTCAATTTACCAATTGTTACAAATGCACCTTCATGTGCATAGAGTTATGCAACTACTTGGAAATGTTTTTCAACGCCTTACTCAACTCCACATTTAAATTATCCATAGATATCTATCATTGGTCCAGTATCAACAGGCTTATATTGTTGCCGCTGTTCCTGTTGCAAACAAGCATAAAAAGCTTGCTGGGCGTTCACTCCTCCTCCCATGGGTACTGGGCAGAAAGCATACGCAGCGGACGATGCGAATACGATAGTGATGATAATGATGGTTTTTATAAGTTTCACAGAAACGCTCCTTTTTTTACGGTACATTAAAAAGCCTTAAAGATAAAAAAATCGACAAAATCAAAACAATTTTTCACCAAATTATTTCTTTAATATGCTCATAGGGAAGTGATGTTGTCAATGATCAAAAAATAGGGCACTAAACACAAGAAAAGGCGGGTCATCCCCGAATGGCACTAGTTTAAGCGTTTGCAGCACGATATGTGCTCCGATGTAGAATCTCTTGTGAATCGGCGTGTAATAATGACCCACTAAAGGGGGAAATCGGCGTTCAAAATTGACCCACCTCAGCCCATGCTCTATCCTCTCTGAAATCAACCAGAGGGAGGAGAATTA
>CAITDH010000367.1 GCA_903891045.1 uncultured Desulfobulbaceae bacterium
ATGCCTTTATCTATTTTGGGATCAGTGCCTGACAACTGTAACCTATAAGCAGATTTGCCATGGCCCAACAGCAACCACCCATCGCTGCCGAATAACTGAAAACCCGGTTGGAAATCCCCCCGGCGTATAGTCAATATTAAGGAGGCATTATGAGAGGGAAACAAATACGCACTGTTGTTGCGGGAATTACGGTTCTGGCAGCCATGCTGGCTGGAACAGCCCTGGCGCAACAGTCAAAGGGCGTCAAGGCCCTGCCGGTGGCGAAGGATCAACCGGCAATGTCGTCCGAGATATTGAAAGACGCCACCTATGTGGGTTCTGCGGCCTGTGCGACCTGTCACAAGGAAGATCATCAGGCCTGGAAAGAGACCTGGCACGCCAATATGCATCGCGACGTCAGTCCGGCGATTGTCACGGCCGACTTCAATAATGTTGAAATCGCCTACACAGATGTCGAAATTGACGGCCCGGATAAAACAAAGGTGAAGGTGTCACCGACGATCAAACTGAACCGGGAGGGTGACGTCTTCACCTTTACCCTGATCGACAAGGACAATCCGGCCAATAACCAAACCTATAAGATCGCCTACGTCTTCGGCGGCAACTGGAACCAGCACTTTGAGGCCCAGGTGGGTGATGCGTATTATCCCACCCCCATGCGCTGGATTGTGGAGGACAAACAGTGGACCGTCAAACCTTTCAATGACCTATGGTGGATTGCAGACGGCACCCCTGACGGTCGTCCGAAGAAACCGGAAGAGATGCCCAAGACCAAGACCGGTGACGCCACCTGCGACGGCTGCCATACTACCGGTTTCAGTGTCAATAAGGACAAGGACAGCGGGCGCTGGGCAGGCCGGAAGATTGAACTGGGCATTGGCTGTGAGGCCTGCCACGGCCCCGGCAGTGTTCATGTGAAGACGAAAAGCAAGACCGATATTGTCAATCCGGACAAGCTGAATGCCATCCAGCAGAACCAGTTGTGCGGCCAGTGTCACTCGCGGGTGACCAACAAACAGGAGAAAGAACTTTCCTACCAGCTCGGATTTGTACCTTGCGCCATTGATCTGGAACAGCGGGTGAATTTCTGGACGCATGCGTCCAACCCGAAAAATTTCTGGGCCAACGAGTTTGCCGGCAAGAACCGCCAGCAGTACCATGACGTCCAGTTTGGCAGTCACACCAAGGCCGGCGTGACCTGTATTACCTGCCATGACACCCATTCTGCCAAAAAAGGCTACGCCCAGCTCAGAGCAGAAAAAAACGCCCTCTGCGTTCAGTGTCATAAGGAAAGTGCGGAAATGTACAAAAACAGCGCCATGGCCAAGGCTGAAACCGGTTGCGTTGACTGTCACATGGCCAGGCTCGCCAACAGGTCGGATGCCACCTCAAAAAACAAGAGCCATTGGGATGTGAGCTCTCACACCTTCGCAGTGGTCATGCCCCAAAAGGCAGACGAGTTGAAGATGCGGTCAAGCTGTGATGCCTGCCACCAAGGGGATGAGAGAACAGCCAATGGCTCTGCCATGACCCAAGGGCAGACTGAGGTCAAGGCCAGGATCACGGAAGTGGAGACGGCAATTGCTGCCTCCGGCAAGGGAAAGAAGGCCAAAAAGGCAACGAAGCTGTTGACGGCTGTAAAGGACGACCGCAGTCTCGGTGCCCATAATCCGCAGAAGGCCCTGTCGCTGCTGGATGAAGCATTAAAAATTGTGACGAAAAAGTAGCAACTCCTGCTCTCCGGGGCAGCCGGTCACGGGTTGCCGCGGAGAGCAGATGGGGAACTGAAAGATGAAGAAAATTATAATCATAACCATGATCCTGATGGCGCAGGCGCAGGGAGCCCTGGCCTTTTTCCCGCTCAAAACCGATGACACCGGTACAGAGGGCCAAGGCAACGGCAAAATAAAGATTACCGGCAGTTATGAGCATGATGATGCGGATGGGCAGGAAAAATCGACCACAAAACCGAACGCTGATCTTACCTATGGGTTGACCGACACCGTAGATATCGGTATAGGGCAGCCCTACAAGTTCAAAAGAAAGAAGAGCGAAGGGCTGGTATCCAGGAATGAGGGCATGGCGGATACCGAGGTTGAATTAAAATGGCGTTTTTATGAGCGGAACGATTTCAGCTTGGCCCTGAAACCTTCCCTTACCTTGCCAACCGGGGATGAGACGAAGGGGATGATCGGTGACAGGGCTACTGCCGCCTTGTTCCTGCTCAGCACATTCGAGGCAGAGCCGTGGGCCTTGCATGTGAATGCGGGATATGAACAGAATGAGAACCGCGCGGATGAGCGGGTGGCACTCTGGCATTTTTCAACAGCGGCGGAATTCAAGCTCAATGATGATTTGAGGCTGGTGGGCGAGGTGGGTGCAGACAGGAATACAGAAGCGACATCAAACACGCATCCTGCCTATGCCACTACCGGTTTTATTTATGCCCTGGCGAAAAACATCGATATGCGCCTGGGATTGAGGTGTGGCCTGAACAGGACAGCCCCGGATTATATTGTTCTTTCAGGCATAGTGCTGAAATTCTAAAACACGTTTCTGTCTGAAGATGGATCTCCGGCAGATATTTGCGTAACTGGACAAAACACAAAGGGAATACCCAAGTGAACAGCATGCCTGTTTCGTCCTTTAAAATCCTCTGCGGGGTGGGGTTGCTGGCCATTTTCAGCAGCACTATTTCCAAAAGCCCGGCCCTGCCGCTGCTGGTCAGCCATCTGGGGGGAGGGCCGTCCGCCATTGGACTTATCGCCTCGATCTCTGCCTGTGCCGGTATCCTGTTCAGTTTTCCGGCGGGCATACTCTCAGACAGGATTGGCCGGAAACGGATGCTTGTTTTTTCCGCCATCGTCTTTGCCACGGCCCCGTTTTGCTACCTGCTGGTGCGGGAGATCTGGCAGTTGGCTCTGGTCCGCTTCTATCACGGCCTGGCCACCGCCATCTTCGTGCCCGTAGCCATGTCCATGGTTGCTGACCTGTACCAGCAGGGGCGGGGCGAGAAGATGGGCTGGTTTTCCACCGCCACCCTGCTGGGCCGCTTTGTTGCCCCGGCCGTGGGCGGCGCGCTTCTTGGGATTACCGGCCATGGCCAGGAGACGGGATTTCACCTGGTCTATCTGACCTGTGGGCTGGCCGGACTTGTTGTCCTGCCGGCGCTCCTGCTGCTGCCTGATGTCAAGGTGGGTCACCAGAGAGGCTCCCTTCCTTTTTCTGCGAGTGTCCCCGGCACCTGGCGGGATAACGTCGGGCCGCTGCTCCGCCACCGGGGGATCATGATCACCTGCGGAATGGAGGCGGCGATTCTCTTTGCCTACGGCATCTTTGAAACTTTTTTGCCGGTGCGTGGCGTGGTTGTTGGTCTTGCCGCCTGGCAGATCGGCCTGTGTCTCTCTTCCCAGGTTATTACCATCGCCCTGGCCAAACCGGCCCTGGGCCGCTTCTCCGATCTGCACGGGCGGCCGGCGCAGATCCTGGTCGGCGCCTTGTTCGGCAGCCTCTGCATGGCCTTGTTGGCCATCGTCTCTTCTTTCTGGAGTCTGCTTGTCGCGAGCATCCTGCTGGGGCTGGCCATCTCGGTGGTCACCTCGGCCAGCGCAGCCAATATCGCTGATCTGAGCAAGGGCGGCACCCATGGTTCTGCCATGGGCATCCTGGGCTCCATCATGGATCTGGGTCATACCACAGGCCCCATGCTGGGCGGCCTTCTTGCCGCCTCCCTGGGCCTGCAGGCTTCCTTCCTCAGTGCCTGCGCCATGCTGCTTGCGGCCGGCGTCGTGTTCTATCTGGGCTATCCGGGTGACTGGCGAGTCACTGGCAAGGCTTTTCGCAACACCCGTTGACAGGTTTTGAATGTACTTAAGCTTTCCGTTTGTGCTAAGATTGTTAAATCCCAACAATGAGGTCTTTTGGCAAGGGCCTCATTCAACAGCTTCTTCAATGCCCGTAGAGGAGAAAAACCATGCCTGATGGTGCAGTTCCTATTCAATCAAGTGTCTCCTTTCGTGAGGCGTTCTGGGTGTGGACCAGAATCGGCTTTTTGAGTTTCGGCGGTCCGGCCGGTCAGATCGGCCTGATGCACAAGATGCTGGTGGAAGAACGGAAGTGGATCAGCAACGACCGCTTCCTGCATGCCTTGAATTATTGCAACCTCCTGCCCGGACCTGAGGCCCAGCAGTTGGCCATCTATATCGGTTGGCTGCTCCACGGCACCAGGGGAGGGGTGGCGGCCGGGCTCCTCTTTGTCATCCCCGGCATGTTCACCATCCTGGCGCTGACGATCCTCTATGCCGGGTTTCATCAGGTCGTGGCGGTGCAGGGTTTCTTTTATGGCCTGAAACCGGCGGTGCTGGCCATCGTGGTCATGGCGGTTTTCCGGATTGCGGCCAAGTCCCTGAAGACCCCTTATCTGGTTGGTCTGGCAGGTCTTGCCTTTGTTGCCATGTTTTTCTATCATACCCCCTTTCCGCTGGTGATCTTTGGCTCCGGTATCCTCGGTTATCTGGGTCTGAGTGTCTGTCCCCACTATCTGGGCGCGGCCTGCCCCCAGTGGATTCACGGCGGCAAGGCCTCTGAAGGCTCTGCCGGCAAGGAGGAAGGGATTATCGATATCCTCCTCGCCACGGATGCCGAAGGCAGGTTTGCCCCCACCCTGAAAAGAAGCCTCAAGGTGCTGGCTGTCTGGGGCGGGGTGTGGCTGGGGCCGGTGGCGCTGGTGCTTCTGCTGCTCGGGCCGGATCATGTCTACTCAAAGATTGCCCTTTTTTTTAGCAAGATGGCCGTTGTCACCTTTGGCGGCGCCTATGCGGTGCTCGCCTACATGGCCCAGGAGGCCGTGGCCAATTATGGCTGGCTGCACTCCGGGGAAATGCTCGATGGTTTGGCGCTTGCCGAAACAACCCCCGGCCCGCTGATCCAGGTAGTGCAGTTTGTCGGTTTTCTGGCGGCGTTCCGCTCTCCCGGCGTGCTCAACCCCTATGTGGCCGGGACCCTTGGGGCGCTGCTGACTGTGTGGGTGACCTTTGCCCCCTGTTTCCTCTGGATTTTTCTCGGCGCGCCCTATATCGAGAAGCTGCGCCATAACAAATTTATGAAAGGGGCCCTGTCCGGGATCACTGCCGCGGTGGTCGGGGTGGTGCTCAACCTTTCCATCTGGTTTGGCCTCAATGCCATGTTCGGGCGCACCGGTCAGATCAAGCTGCTCGGGGCAGCCATTCCCGTACCCGATATCCAGACGGCTGACTGGTTCGCCCTGGCGCTGGCCACGCTGTCTTACCTGGCCATGAAATATTTGAAGCTGGGGATGATCCCCGTCCTTGTTGGCTGTGCCGGCGTAGGATTTTTATGGAAAACATTCATGTAGGAGGAGAGAAAATGGAAAAGATTATTACCCCGACGGAACTTACCGCTCTGTTGCAATCAGGTAACAAGGTGACCCTGCTCGATGTCAGGAGAAAAGAGGATTACGACAAGTCCCCCGCAGGGATTGCTGACGCCCAGTGGCATGACCCGGTAGCAGTGGATCAATGGCTGCCCACCCTGCCCAAGCAGCAGGAGGTGGTGCTCTACTGTGTCCGGGGTGGATCGGTCAGTCAGTCGGTGCAGAAACAACTGGCTGAGGCCGGCATTCAGGCGAGATATGTGGAAGGCGGGATCGAGGCCTTTCAAAAAGGGTAACCGGTTAGAGATAACCTGCCTCGATGAAGAAGCAGGTATCTTTACCGGGGGTTGAAGGGGCGAGCTCATAGCCGCTGAACTGCTGCCGGATGGTGAATCCTGAGTCGCGGAAAATTTCCTGCCATTTCTCCACGGGAAAGGCGGCCAGATGCAGGGTGTGGCTCAGATCTTCGTTGACCGTCCCCGGTTTTCCGGGGCGGACCCGATAGCGCTCTTCGAGGGTGAGCTGTTCATCGGCGTAGCCGCGTCTGGTTTCCTTGATGATCCTGCCGCCTTCCGGCTGCTCAAAAATCTGGAATTGAAAGAGCTTTTTAGGGCCAAGGTTCAGGAAGGTCTGATCGGGGATAAAGAGCTGCAGCAGCAGCCTGCCATCCCCTTTGAGAACCATCCTGACCTGGGCCAAACACTTTTTTATTCGTTCCTCGGTCAAGAGGAGGTTCAGGGTGTGATAGGGGATGATCACGGTATCGAACTGGTTGCTAAAGGCCAGCTTGGTCATATCCATGCATAGATACGAAATATTGGGCTTCGGCCTTAGTCCCGCCAGACGCAGCATGGATAGCGAGAGATCAATGCCGGTGATATCAGCCCCGGTCTCGGCCAACAACCGGCAGAGACGGCCGCTGCCGCAGCCAAGCTCAAGCACAGTGCCGGGAACCTTGATCCTTTCCCGGTAAAAGGGGAGATCCGCATGAAAATCAGCCATTTCCAGGTCGTAAAACCGGCAGTAGCGTTCACTGGCAAGGGGCAGGAAAAGCTCATCCGGCTCCTGGTGGCTGTCAAAGATGTCTGCTGTCATTCCGCTCAGGGGAAATTGTTTCCTTGCAAAAAGTCTATTTCTGCTTCAGCAGATCGCGGATCTCGGTCAGCAGCAACTCTTCTTTAGTTGGCGCCGGGGCCGCCGGGGCTGCTGCCGAGAGTTTCAGGGTGTTTATGGCCTTGACCATCATGAAAATGGCAAAGGCGATGATCAGGAAATCAACGGTTGTTTGGATAAACTTGCCATAGGAGAGCAGGACCGCCTCTTTGCCTTCCGCTGCTGCCTTCAAGGTGATCGCGAGTTTGCTGAAATCCACGCCGCCAATGAGCAGACCAATCGGCGGCATGATAACATCGTTTACGATAGAGGAGACGATCTTGCCAAAGGCCGCGCCGATAATAATACCCACCGCCATGTCCATGGCATTTCCCTTAACCGCAAACTCTTTGAATTCTTTCAGTAAACTCATCTTCGGTTCTCCTTGGGTTGAATTGAAGAAGACTGCTATTGGGTCCATCCTTGAACAGCTGGATCCTTATTTCTGTAGAAGGGTACTCTCTGATCGAGGGAATGTTCTTTCCTGCTTTATTTGTTTGTCTTCTCCAGATAAAGAAGCATATCAAACTGTATGGATTCTTTGCAAGGGTGAATCGTGTTGATCACAGGGGGATGGGGATAAGAAGGGGAGAGGGTAGCACCGCAGTATCGTTTGTAAGGATCTCGCAGGTGAAGATGATCTTCACCTGCCTCCTGTATTGCCACTGGATGGAATTAGAGCAGATTCTTTAAAGCGGTCTGTATCTCCGGAAAAGTATAGGCATAGCCAGCTTGTTGCAGGACTTCCGGTACAACGCGCTGGGATCCTATCAGGACGTTGGCAAACTCACCCAGCACGACCTTGAGGGCAAAACCGGGTACAGGCAGAAAGGCCGGACGGTGTAGGGTGGTTGCCAGTGCATGGGTAAATTCGCTGTTGGTTATCGAATTCGGTGTTACCGCATTTATCGGCCCTCGCAGGTTTTTATTTTCCGTCGCATAGAGCATGATGGCGGTCAGGTCATCTATATGGATCCAGGACATATACTGGCGTCCGTTGCCTAATCTGCCGCCCAGGCCGAATCTGAAAGGGAGTAGCATCTGCGCCAACGCCCCTCCATCATCCCCTAAAACGACACCGGTGCGAATCAACACAACCCGTACGCCGTACTCTTCTGCTCGCAGGGCTTCTTTTTCCCATTCCCTGCAAACTTTGGCCAGAAAATCATCTCCGGGTGCGGACTTTTCGGTCAGTTTCTCGTCTTTTCTTGAACCGTAATAGCCGATAGCAGAAGAACAGATCAGGGTTGCCGGTTTTTCTTCCGCTTTGGCAATGATATCCACAAGGTGACGGGTGCCATCAATGCGGCTGGCCCGGATTCGTTCTTTTTTGGCGTCATTCCAGCGCCCGTGAAAGATCGATTCCCCTGCCAGATGGTATATGGTATCCACACCATTAAGAAAAGACGGCCCTGCGTCCGGTGATCCATCCCACTTTCTGACCTCAATATCAGCAAACAGATGCTTGATTTTTTCTATGCTGCGGCCGGCAATAATCGGCTCAGGTAATCTTTTTGCAAGATGTTGACCCACAAAACCCGTCCCGCCGGTGATCAATGCTTTCATAGTGTTCCCTCCAGAGACATGATATTTAAGAATTATTCTGAAGTGTGCCTGTTAACACGTTGTAAATAGGAAGAGATGTCGAATCTTCGCTTACAGCCATTTTTGTTCATATACCGTATTTTCCCGAAAACAGGGCGTTCCTGCCAGGCCCGGTCGTGCACCCCACCGATGCTCCAAGCAATACCAGCATAGCCGTTGGGGTCACGTCCATCAAGGGAGTATTTGTCATTGAGGAAAATGGCGTTGGCCATCGCCTCTTCCGGCGAAGGGGACCATTCCAGGATCTTTTTGGCCCAGTACATGCGCAGATAGCCATGCAGCTTTCCGCGCCCTGCGAGATCACGCTGGCAGGCGTTCCACAGTTCATCTTCAGTGGCCGAGTTCTCCAAAGTATGAAGGTCGGCGATAGAGGGGCGCGGATCATTCCGATGCGCGGCAAGTGATTTCCGGGCCCAGTCGGGAAAGGCACTGGGGCGGTCGTAATCCGCAGTGTAATAACAGTAATTGTCAGATAGCTCCCGGCGGATGATCAGCTCTTCAAGGTATGCCTCTTTGCTCTCTTGGTTGGTGTCGCCGCACCATATGTCCCAGGCAACCCGTTGCGGGGCAAGTTGGCCGAAGTGGAAATAGGGCGACAGGTTGGACTGGCCATCCATGCAGGGATTATTCCGATCTGTGGGATAGGATTGTAGGTGATGCATTCCAAAATCAGCAAAAACCTGCATAGCTGCTTGCTCTCCGGGTTTCAGCCACTTGATTTCCTCAACCGATCGATCCTTGATCTGACTCAGTAAGGCAATGATATCATGTGCATTTTCACTTTCAATGGCTGTGGTATAGGGATGCTTTATGAGTTCAGGGAAATCAGTGAGAAAACGGGGCAGCAGTCTTTGTATCTTTGGCCGGATGGTATAGGCAGCATACTCCCGTTTGTCAGAGGCCAGCCAGCAAGGGACGATGTTATGGGCGTCTACCTCGTAGACTGGCAAATTGCTTTGATGCAAGACATTTTTCTTCCATTGCTTTTTGATTCGCAGTGGATCAAAATCGGTGACCAGCAGGGCCGGGTCGTTTTGCTCAAGAAAGACAGGCAGGGTATGGGCAGGATCACCTGCAAGAAACAGAAAAGGAAGAGCGAGGTCAGCCAGCTTCATTTGTAGTTCCTGCAACCCTCGTAACAGAAATCCGAAATGACGCAGATTGGCGGATGGGTATGCCAGGTCGATGCAGAACACGACGATCAGGGGCCGCTCCAGGCTTAGTGCCCGTTCCTGGGCAAAGAGCAAGGCCCAGTTGTCATGGGCCCGCTGATCCCTGCTCATCCAATAAACGACCGGGCCTTTACCTTTTTTGCCGTTTTGCAGGAGGCGGCTGCGGTCCTGGTCAACGACGTATCTAAATATCATAGCCAGCTCTCCCAAAACAATTAGTCCGCCCAGGTCGTTTGTCGCCGTTCAAGTGTATAGCAAAGGGTTGTTCTTTTCATTGTACATCTCTTCCCCGACCACTGTCGGAAAGATCCGTTAGCTGGAGTGGAAAGGGTTGCAGGAGAATCTGTTCCAATAAATATGCATGGTCAAAACGGATAGCTTGGGCCTCGATGAGCCGGGTCACAACTTGGAGCGGTACTCGTTCGTCACGGTACTCCTCGATGGTGTTGATGATAAAATGCTTCTCGCGAGTGGAGAGTTTTTCGGAAATCCATCCCAGGGCATGATAAAGAGTGTTGATCATGGCCTAGCTGGGAAAGGGTTTTTGCAGGATTTGGCCTAGTTCCTGTTGGTACAGGTGAAAGACTTCGGCTTCCGGCAGGCGTTCATGGTTGGCGACAATTTTTCCGCAAAGTCGAAAACGTTTCTGGTTGTAGGCGAGAAAGAGAAGTTTGTGCCTGGCATGAAAGGTTACCAGATCGGCCATTCTTTGGTGGACTGCGATGATGCGAAAGCGGGTCCAGACAAAGAGTTTGATCAGAAAGTGCTCACGAAGGATCCGGTTACTCAGCCGCTGCTCGTCTTCGATTGCCTTGTGGCTGAGCTGCTCAAGGACCAGGGTGCCGAAGACACCGCTACCTCGCTCCAGGAATTGGGGCTGGTCGATGCCGTTATAGATCTTGGCGTCTTGCAGGGCACATGAGGGTGACCTTGCCTTGAGAATAGCTCCGTCAAGGTTTTTGATATTCCGGGCAAGTCTGCTGGCCGCCTTTTGCAAAGCCTCGGTCACAGTCCGCGACTCTGCCGGTTGCCAGACCTCAATTCTGTTGTCTTGGCGGCAGAGACGGATGGGATGGCGTGGTATTTTCCCAGTCCGGCTTCTACTTCCGGGCAGACATCAACAAAATCAACATGGTCTTGCAGGATCTCAACAAACCCGGAGTGAAGTTGCTGTCCATCGTATCGGCAGGCAGCAAAACCGAGACAGCGGCTGATAAGTATTTTGGGTCTGGGAAACTGGTGCGTCATGCGACTCCTCCCTAAAATGATTTGAGAGTGAATATCGTAACGCCGGTCCTGAAAAACAGCAGGCTCCAGAGGATGGTTCTGATCCAGTTGGTGGCCACCAGCCGGTTGATGGTCGACAAGTCTTTGCCGCTTTTCTGGAGTTGTCGGTGACAGGGTACGGAAAGGATGAATGTGGCCAGCCAGATCAAGACAGAAAGTCCACTGTCAACAATGATCTGTAGTCCTGTCAGGCCATTCATGGCATCTCCCTGCAATGAAATGATTGTCCCTGAAAAATGGAATTGGTTTGTCTGGCCGGCAATGAGGGCAGAGGTGCTACCAGAGATATGTGCTTACCTGTTTTCCCATTACTTCCCAAGAAAACACCTGTCTGGCTGGAGACTGGGTAACACCATAACAGACATGCAGTGGTAATAAGTGTTCTTCTCTGGGGTGACAAAATCTTGCCGCCGGTGCGCCTTCCCAGTCAGCCAGCCTTTTTCCCCGCTCGTTCTCACTGAGCGCATGGCTCGAACATGTGGTGATCAACCATTGCTCAAATGATTTGTTCATCGACCATATTGCCTCTGTAGATGGTGAAAAGAAAGCCTTCAGGTTATGAAATGAAAAACCGGAACCCACAATAAGCACATTCTCTTCTTCTAACCCGGCCAGCGCCTTGCCGATCTGGATGTGTTCGGTGGGGTTCAAACTGTTGACCAGAGACAATTGGACACAGGGGATGTCCGCATCGGGATACATGATTTTCAGGGGGATAAATACGCCATGATCAAAACCTCTCTCTTCAGCTAGAGCCGCCTCGATCCCATTCTTTTTTAATTTATCAAATATCTTCCGGGCAAGTACAGGATTTCCTGGTGCAGGATATTCGATTGCATAGGACTCTTGTGGAAAACCATAATAATCGTATATCAGCTCAGGATTAGCCCTGCTGGTAATGGTTGTTTTTCCTTCTTCCCAGTGGGCGCTGATCACAATAATAGCTGACGGTTTTTCCAGAAGAGTCGCAATGTTTTTGAGGCCGGCAACCAATTCTTTGTGGGATTCCTCTCCCAGAAACGGTAAAGGGCCTCCTCCATGAGAAAGATATAAAACAGAACGTAACAATTCTTTTGAATTCTCACTCATGGAATTATCCAGATACTCTAAGTGATTTTGCTTCGTTTACTGACCCAACAGCATGCGGAGTCACTTTTTTATCTTTCCACCCTTTAGGCGACATTATTCACAGTCACTTTCAGTCAATAGCTATTTCTTCGCCGCCAATGAGGGTGAGAACCTTGTTTACTTGGAAGCGAACAAGAAATTTCTCACCTCGCAGCCGGTCATCATCAGGACTTAGATGGCGCTTTGTCAGAGAGGCAATCAGCTCCTGATCGGTGCTTTCATCCAGCTTGGTCAGAAAAAGACGAACTCCACTGTACCCTTGCCCTTCCTCAAGAAAAAGATAGTTGGCGTGGTTGTTCTTTTGCAGATTCTTATGGGTGAGGTGGTCGCGCATGACAAAAGCGATTTCATCTTTTCCCTGGACATGAGGCCTTGA
>CAITDH010000368.1 GCA_903891045.1 uncultured Desulfobulbaceae bacterium
CTTATGGCTGGTGTCGATGAATATCCACTCGGAGCTGACTTTCAGAACACGTCCGGTAACCTTCTGCCCCGGATCCAGCCGGCCACCTCCCTTTTTGCTGCTCTGTTCAAACAACGCGGCAAAACTCTCGTCTTCGCTTTCCTCTTCAGTGGTTGTTTCCAGTTTGTCCATGTCGGTCATATTCTTTCCGTCCCCGTGAAGTTATTGTATCATGGGCGTACAATATTGCGGGCAATGTGTCAAGTGATCTGAACATAATGCAGAACTGCCGCACGAAATTACAACCCTGATAGATATTGGCTTTGAATGATGTGTAAAATATATTTTGTCGCAAGATATCAGTAGACAATTAAATTTTTTTTTGCTAGGATAGCGTGAGATGACTCCGTTCATACAGGAGCGAACGCTATGGGACGAACCGAAAAGCCAGCGAATCACCTAGTACATTGTGGTCGAGTAATCACGGCGGAAGAGTTGGCGGATATTTGTGAAACCGTTGCCATTTGCTCTCGCCTGAGCCGTACAGAACTTGCACTGACGATCAGTGAGCATTTGGATTGGCGTAGTGCAAGCGGCTCTTTGAAACAAGACGCCTGTGTCAAGCTTCTGGACAAGCTGGAGTCGCAGGGTTTAGTAACGCTGCCTGCGAAACAGGTATCGCATAGCGTTGCGCTCAGACAGCCACTCTTTACAAATCGCACAGTGCCCTGTGATCTGCTTGCAGGTGTGGTTGGCGATCTTGGCGCAGTCCGGGTGGTGCCAGTAACGGAGAAAGATGAGATCAACCTGTGGAATGAATATGTGAGCCGTTATCATTACCTTGGTTACAGCAATCCATTCGGTTGCAGTCAAAGATATTTCATCACGAGCGCAGACGGCCGACTGGGGTGCTTACTCTTTTCTGGTGCGGCTAAAGGCTTGGGGAAGCGGGATCACTGGATTGGCTGGAGCAAAGATGAGCGCCTGAGGAACCTTGGTTTCGTGGTCAACAATAGCCGCTTTCTGGGGTGTAATCACAGGGGCGTTCCGTCATGAGCCATGCGAGCCGCAGACCTGGACGGGAAGAAATCAAGACCAGACGCAAAGAAGTAAAGCGAAGCCAAAAGGCCTTGGGAGATCGTTTGGAGCAGCATGGTTTGCAGCGACGGTCTCATGCGACTATCTCAAATGGTAAGAGCCTTTATCAGAGCAGTAGCGAGGAAGGGATTGCCCGCACAGAAGCAACCTGGGAGCACCTGAAGGTGTTACGTGCCAAGCTTCCGGCACTGTTGAAACGGTTCTCGGCGATACCTGATCCGCGGAATCCTCGGAAAACCAAGCACAAGCTCTCTTTATTGTTGCTTTACGGCATCCTGTCTTTTGTCTTACAGATGTCCTCTTCTCGTGAGGCCACCCGTGAAATGAGCCGTCCGCTGTTCTGGGATAACTTGAAGCGATTCTTTCCGGAACTGGAAGAAGTGCCGCACCATGACACGCTTAAACGTCTTCTGGCAGGGCTGGAAATATGTGAGCTTGAGAATATCCATCTGGAATTGATCCGGGGGTGGATTAAAAACAAGAAATTCAGGCGCTATTTGATCGACAATTTTTACCCGATTGCAATCGATGGTACTCAGAAAATGTGCCGCGATGAGCTTTGGAGCGAAGCGTGTCTGCAGCGGACCTTCAACCGTGGAGAGAATAACGAACACACCCAGTATTACGTCTATGTGCTGCAGGCTACTCTGGCTTTTTCCGGGGGATTGAGCATTCCGGTGATGAGTGAGTTCCTCACCTATGAGGGAAATGGTTCGGACGACAGCAAACAGGACTGTGAGCTCAAAGCGTTTAATCGGTTGTCCGAGCGTCTAAAAGCTGAGTTTCCCACTTTGAAGATCATGCTCCTGCTGGATGGGCTATACGCGAATGGGCCGGTAATGCAGCAATGCCGTCGATACCATTGGCAGTATATGATCGTCCTGAAAGATGGGGCGCTGCCCAGTGTGATGCGAGAGTTTGAGGCTTTGGCGGAACTTGAGCCGGAGCAACGTCACGCGATGATCTGGAAGGGTCGTACTCAGCGCTTCAGATGGGCTAACGACATTGAGTATGAGTACGGCCCAAACGGCAGAACGAGGCTGCGTCTTCATGTGGTAGAGTGCCGGGAGAAGTGGCACAAAATTGATACCGTGAATGCTCTGGAAATCGAAATGAACAGTAAGCATGTTTGGATTTCAAGTGTGCCGCTCACCAGATGGAACCTTCACGAGCGTTGCAATCTGGGTGCACGCAACCGTTGGATCATTGAAACCAGCTTTTTGGTGGAAAAGCGCCAAGGCTATCAGTATGAGCATTGTTTTTCATATAACTGGAACGCTATGAAGGGATACCATTGCCTGATGCAACTGGGTCACATGTTCAATGTGATGGCTCAGTACTCAGGCAAGCTGACCGAGATCATCAAAAACACGGGTGTACGTGGCCTGATTCGTTTAGTTCGGGAAAGCATTGCCAGTCCCTGGCTTGATGAAGTATGGCTCGCTGAGAGGTTTGCAGCTCCATTTCAATTGCGGCTGACATAATAATCTTGAAAACCGGGAAGAGGGACGCTGCCAGCAAGGGGTAAGAAGGGCGAGATTTGTTTTGAACCTTGATTCCCACAAAAAAAAACGACTGATTACGTCAGCTTTTGAGAGCAAAGCGCGATTCTAACTATTATTGAAGTCAAGAAAAGATGATTTGCTCTATTGTAAACCATCAAGAGAAGACGGACAGATACTAATTCGATTGTGGTTTCATGTTATGCGTCAGCAAAGGGCAGCCACTACTTGATTTGACAGGCACATTATTATCAATTATTATGTGCGTATAGGAGGCACACAATGAGAGCCACAATTGCCATAGATGAAGCACTGTATAAGGAGGCTTTTTCCCTTTCCAACGCGAAAACGAAGAAAGAGCTTATCAGCCTGTCGTTACA
>CAITDH010000369.1 GCA_903891045.1 uncultured Desulfobulbaceae bacterium
ATCGACAAGGAAAAATCCCATAATCAAAATCGTTCCAGTGTGAAAATTTGGTGGTATATTTGTTGGTATGTTGATTATTATAATTTATAAATAAATAATAATATCAACATGTTGCAACAAAGGTTCAACTCCCCCCGCCCCACCATTTTATACTGTAGTATGCTGGAATAACACATGAAAATACGGAATATAAGGCCACTGGTACAAAGTACTGGTACAGGCAGGTGCTCTTATGTTTCGTATTTCTGCCCACTTACAGCGTCATCCATTGTCAGGAATTTTTTATTTTCGAATAATAGTTCCTACACATCTGAAACTCATCATTCGAAAAACGGAAATCAAGAAGTCACTTGGAACTGGCCTTAAATCTGAAGCCCTCATCATGGCACAAGGAATTTATTTTGAAACCTGCAAACTATTCCAGAGGGCTGAAAAAACCATGAAAAAAGGGTCAAAGAGTTTGCCGGATTCTGGCTTTTTTGAAAAGATAGAGCTGAATATCAAAGGCCAGAAGGTTGTTATTGAACGCGATAATCCGCAAGAAGAAGCAGAGGTAGCGGCCAGACTACTGGGTATGGTTGGCCCTTCTGCAACAGCGGTCAAAACAGCATCCAAAACTGAAGATTCTGTTTTGTTGGCCCAGATGATAAAACTCTTTGTCGCTGAGAAGAAAACAACAGGTGGTTGGACACAGAAATCTACGGAAGAAAATGAAGCCATTTTTCAATTGTTGAAGGAGATCACGAAAAACCCGGCAGTCAATACCATTAATTTGAATCGAGCAGTTGAATTTAAGAACACCCTCCTGCAACTTCCACCGAATCGAACAAAAGGCCATTACGAGGGGAAAGATGTTAAGATGCTTCTCAAAATGAAGCACGAAAAAACCCTTTCAGTCGCCAGCGTCAACAAGTATCTGAGGCGGATATCCCCAGCCTGTTTGATTGGGGTAAACGTCATGGCATGGTCATTGAGAGCCCTTTCAGCGGCCTTTCATTGAAAGAGCAAGTACGCCCACATCTTCAGAGAGATCGCTTCACTGTTGAAGAGCTGAAGTTGTTGTTTGCCAGTCTCCAGCCGAATATGAGACGGCCTTATTATTACTGGCTGCCATGGCTGGGACTATTCACCGGGGCCAGGCTTGAAGAGCTTTGCCAGCTCCATCTTTCTGATATTCGTCAAGAAGGTGAGGTTTGGATTCTGGATATTAACAGCAAGGATGAGAAACGGCTTAAAACTCCAGCAGCAGAACGTCTGGTTCCAATCCATTCTCGCCTGCTCGATCTTGGTTTTGTCGGCTACTGCGAGGGGTTGAGGCATAGAGGTGAGACACGGCTTTTTCCTGAGCTGAAGCATATGCGTGATGGTTACGGCCAGACGGCTTCAAAATGGTTTGCCCGCCACCGTGAGACAATAGGGGTTGAGAAGCCGTTTCACAGCTTGCGACACACATTCGTTGATGAGATGAGGCAGCTTGGTGCGGATCATAAAAAGATTGCCGCCTTGGTCGGTCATGCGGATGAATCCATGACGGGCGGTCGATATGGAAAACCGTTTCGGCCAGAGGTGTTACGGCCAGAGATAGAGATTCTTAAATTTTCTTTTTAGTTAGCCCTGTCGATAAACCCGCTGGCATGTAAAGAAACTCGACACACTGAACAACCTCATACTTATGGTGGAACACCCAGGATGGGCAAGGGAAAGAGGCTGTTTCCTGTTATCATGCTGCCTGCTATCACTGTCGGAATAGTTTGCAATTTTCTTTTTCAGGCACTGAGATTATGGAAGGAAAATGAGCAACAGCACGGGGAAATGGTACTGGTACAATTATTGCACAACTTATTTAGGTTTTAAAAATATTCGTCATGCAATATTACTAAGGAGAAAAAATGAAGAGGAAACTTTTTGCAGGATTGGCTGTTGGGGTGATGATGTTTGGGGTGGCTGGTGTTTCTCAAGCGGCACCTGTCCAGATTAATTCGGGCTCCTGGAGCAGCGGTGGGGTGCAGCACGATTACATTCTTTACTCTGATGCAGGGGTGCAATGGAATGACGCAAGCGTTTGGATCAGTAGTAATTTGTCTGGCTATCACCTCGCTACCATTACGGATGCAAATGAACAAAATTTTGTCAATGGCTCCATTTTAGCGAACAGTGGAGGTGAATACTGGTTCGGTGGTTACCAGACAATCGGCACGGTGCAACCAAGCGCCAATTGGAACTGGGTCACTGGCGAGGTTTGGTCCTACACGAATTGGAGTGGCGGCGAGCCAAATGACAACTATGGTCCCGGCAGTGAGCAGTACCTCGGGGGGAACTGGGGCAGTTTGAAACAGTGGAACGACGAGGGTAATCTTGGCAACATGGCAGGTTTCGTTGCTGAGAAGACGTCTGCCCCAGTCCCAGAACCAGCCACCATGCTCCTCTTGGGTACTGGTATAGCTGGACTCATCGCAGCACGC
>CAITDH010000370.1 GCA_903891045.1 uncultured Desulfobulbaceae bacterium
CATTGAGAAAATTTCCGCCGTGATCACAGAAATTCACAATGTCATCAATGGGATTGCCACAGCCGTCGAAGAACAGTCGGCCGCATCCACCGAGATCGCCAACAATATCTCCCAGGCGTCTCAGGGCATTGCCGAGGTTAATGAAAATGTGGCCCAGAGCACGGTGGTTATTGCTGATATTACTCGTGATATTGCCGGAATTAATCAGCAGTCGGCTCAAGTGGGAGAAGGCAGCAGCCAGGTTCAATCGAGCGCCCATGGTCTGGCTGAGCTGGCCACCCAGCTTGAAAATCTCGTAAAAAAATTCAAGGTTTGATTTCAAGGTGAGGATTATTTTAAACGACAGCTTATGGTGATCTGAGTGGATTGTAAAATTCTCATTATAAAATCAAGTGGATGGATTTTTCTGCTGTTGACGGTTATGGCTGTTTTTGCGCAGGCCGGCGATAAGGTTGTTATTGCCCATCGGGCTGCGTCCGGCTATCTGATGGAGCATAACCTGCCGTCCGTGGCCCTGGCGGTGGCCATGGGCAGTGATTACATCGAGCAGGATCTGGTCATGACCAAAGATGATCAGGTTATTGTGCTCCATGATCCCACTCTGGAGCGGGTCACCAATGTGGCCGAGCTTTTTCCGGGCCGAAAGCGGCAGGACGGGAAGTATTATGCCCTTGATTTTACCCTGGCTGAAATTAAACAACTGCATTTGAAAGAGCCCTACCCCAACAGTGGCCGGTTCCCTGATACCAGTAAGAACCTGCAACTAGCCGTTCCCACCTTCAGGGAGGAGCTGGAGCTGATCAGGGGGCTGGAAAAGACCATGCGCCAGGACATTGGTATCTATCCTGAGATTAAACAGCCCTGGCTGCATCGCAAGGAGGGTAAGGATATCTCCATGGCCGTGCTCAAGATACTGCGTGAGTATGGCTTCAAAAGCAAAGAAGATAAGATCTATCTCCAGTGTTTTGATCCAGATGAACTCAAGCGTATCCATGATGAGATGATGCCGGTACTGCAGATGGAGCTGAAACTGATTCAACTGATTGATGACAATAATGGCAATGAGACCAAGTCCCTGCAATGGGGGGAGTGGGCCAATTATAATTATGACTGGATCAGCAGTAAATCAGGGTTGCGTGCTCTGTCGGCCTCTGTCTCTGGGATTGGTATGGATAAATCCATGCTGGTTGATGAGGGCGGGAATCTTTTGCGTCCGGAACTGGTCAGTGATGCCCACAGCCTGGGCATGGTGGTTCATGCATATACCTTCCGTCGGGAAAAAGAATCTCTGCCGTCCTATGTTGCCGGTTTTGAGGCATTATTGGAATTCTTTTACTTCAAGGTCGGTGTTGACGGTGTTTTTACCGATTACTGCGGGGATGCCGTGCTTTTCCTTCAGAAAAGGTCTCCCAGGGCTGCCGCTACCCCTGTGAGCAGAGAAAAACTGCCTTCCCAACCAACAGTTGCGCCGGAGGCGCCCCAATCTCCTGCGGCGCCCCTGACAGCTCCTGTTTCTGGGCCTGAATCAGTGACGGCTCCAGTTGTTGAGCCAACAGCACTGCCCTCGATACCGACTGCACCAGCCCGGATATCAATCTCCGCTCCTGTTCCTGCGTCCGAGCCGGCAATGGCGCCAATATCGAAGCCGGTTCCGGCGTCTGAGTCGACGATCCCCCTTGTTCCTGCTCCCCAAGCGACAGGGAGAGTGTCTCCTGGTCAGGCGCAGCCTGCAACACCTGCGTCCCCGCCTGTTGAAGCTAAGTATCGGTGAATTTTCACGGAGCAGAAAGATGTCCGTAATTCCACTGCGTGTTGGCGCCACCGAGCTTTACTGGCTCAGTGGCGGTGATTTCCGTCTGGATGGGGGAACGATGTTTGGTCCTGTTCCCAAATCGCTCTGGCAGAAGAAGATCCCGGCTGATGCGGACAATACCATTCCCCTGTGCAATGACCCGCTTCTGATCAGAACGCCAACCATGAATATCCTTGTTGACACTGGTCTTGGCAACAAACTTACTCAAAAACAGCAGGCCATTTTTAAGACGACCAGCCCGTGGAGCCTGCTCGCTCAGCTTGCGTCCTTAGGACTCAGCCGCCAGGATATTGATCTGGTGATCCTGACTCATGGTGATTTTGACCATGCCGGCGGTGTGGTTATGGTGGATGAGCAGGGCCGGAAAGAGGTCACCTTTCCGGCCGCCACCCATCTGATTCAGGAGGCGGAGTGGCCGGATGTGATTTCTCCAGGCCGCCGGGCCCAGGAAAGTTACTGGCCCATTAATTTTAATGAACTGATAAAAAACGGCAAGATCCAGCTTATTCAGGGTTCTTATCAGGTCTGCCCAGAGGTTAGGATTTGCCATGCCGGCGGCCACACCCTGGGCCATCAACTGGTGGAGATCGCCTCCCAGGGCGAAACCGCAGTCCACCTTGGCGACCTCTTTCCCACCCATGCCCATGCTAACCCACTCTGGGTTATGGCCTATGACAATTTCCCGCTGGAGGTTATCGCCTGCAAGGAACGATATTTCGCGGAATACCGTAAGCGGGATGCCTGGTTTACCTTCTACCACGACCCTCTGGTCAAGGCCTGCAAGCTTGGCGACAAGGGAAGACTCACCTATCGGTGGCCGCAGTGCGCCGATCATTCTGCTGATTTGTTTATATGAAACTCCACCCCCTCTGACGAACGAGATGGAGTAATAGTTACGATTTTTATAATGTATCGAAAATAAGTCAGAACAGCCGCTGCAAGTATGATTTTTATATTCGTAGTCC
>CAITDH010000371.1 GCA_903891045.1 uncultured Desulfobulbaceae bacterium
TCATGCTGTCTGCGGTGATGTCGTTTGGTGTCATCAGTTCATTGTCGATGACAAAATACAAAGCCTCCATGGCCTGATGAGCTATCGGGCTGGAGGCCTTGTCGTGGGTCTGAAGTGGTATCGCCAGTTATGCTTCCCAACCTGGGAAACGGAAGTTAGTTTCAGCCACGGCAGACGTTTTCTACGACGTTATCTGCCCAACGCCAGAGGTAATCGTTGACCATGCGCAACTGTTCATCGCTGATTTCTTTCCATGATCCATTCTGGGCACACTTGGGATAGCGGCTGGCAAAGACTCTGTTCCAGGCGTCCTGGTTTTTCGATTCCGTCCAGAGGAAGGGGGCGCTTTTATCGTTGCCGTTGTGGCAACTTTGGCATTGAGCCTTGAATGTCTTGCCCCCTTCGCCCCAGGCATAACTTTCCCAGTACAGAGGGCCTTCACTGATGACCCGGCATGTGTTGCTGGCGGCGTCGAAACGGGTTACGGGTTTTGCGTGCGCCGGTAGAGAGTAAATCAGAATTACCAGGAACATCACTATCGCGGATATTTGTTTCATATGACTTCTCCTGTTATTAGATGAATATATCTTTTTCGCGAAAAATGTATCTGTAAATGTGTCGATCCTCTTCCTGTCAGCTTTTATAAAATTCTCTGTTATTTGTTGTCTCTTTGCAAGTAAAGATGAAGGTCTTCACTTATCTTATCGTTTTTTCATTGGCATCTCCTCCTTTTATATCATTTCTCAGTTGAGATTCTTTATTAATATTACAAGTAATCATTGAACGTTGCCATAGCTATTTCTGGCGTAATAAAATTCTAGTTCCGTAATCGTAATTACTTGGGCAACACCCGGGTGTCATCCTGTTTTTTCCTCCTTTCTTTTTTCCCTTACCAAATTGTCGTTCCTGTCTCAAATTGTCATCTTGTGAACAAAATGGATTGATGGACATTTTCGTGTGCCGTAACAGCGGATGTTGTTAAAAGCCTTGCCAGTCAAGGAAAGGCGCTTTTTTCATCTTTTGGCACAGCCTTTGTAATAGTGATGGCAAGACAAGAAGATACGGTCTGCTTTCAGGGCAGGACATTTTCAGGACATTTTGTTCTTCACAGGCTGTACAAACTTTAACCCATTCACAAGGAGATACGGGCATGATGAGAAAGGTGGCAATTTACGGTAAAGGCGGCATTGGTAAGTCAACCACGACCCAGAATACGGTGGCCGGATTGGCGCAGATGGGCAAAAAAATCATGGTCGTCGGCTGCGATCCCAAGGCCGACTCTACCCGTTTGCTGTTGGGCGGACTGGCCCAGAAATCGGTTCTCGACAGCCTGCGTGAGGAAGGCGAGGACGTGTTGCTTGAGAACATCCGCAAGAAGGGATATGGCGATACCTGGTGTGTTGAATCAGGCGGACCCGAGCCCGGCGTTGGCTGTGCCGGCCGCGGCATCATCACCTCCATCAATATGCTGGAATCCCTCGGCGCTTATGCCGAGAGTGAGGAGCTTGATTATGCCTTTTATGATGTGCTCGGCGACGTGGTCTGCGGCGGGTTTGCCATGCCTATCCGTGACGGCAAGGCCGAGGAGATCTATATCGTCTGTTCCGGTGAGATGATGGCCATGTACGCGGCCAACAACATCTGCAAGGGGATCATGAAATTCGCTCAATCCGGCGCTGTCCGCCTCGGCGGGCTGATCTGTAATTCCCGGGCCGTTGACAACGAAAAGGAGATGATCGAGGAACTGGCCAAGAAGCTCGGCACCCAGATGATCTACTTCGTGCCCAGGGATAATGATGTGCAGCGGGCGGAGATCAATCGTAAAACCGTCATTGAGTGGAACCCGGACGTGCCGCAGGCCGACCATTATCGGGGTCTGGCCAAGGCCATTGACACGAACACCAATTTTGTGATCCCCAAACCGCTGGAGATGGAGGAGCTGGAAAAACTGCTCATGGATTTTGGACTTATGAATTGAGGGAAGGCACAAGGCATAAGGCACAAGGGGCAAGGTTAAAGAGGGGAAGGTGCAGCCAGTCAGCTAGTCGTTTCCTTGAACCTTGAACCTTGAATCTTTCGTCTCTCCCTGTGATCCGTACACTATAACTTATTAAATATATAGGAGAAATAACCATGTTGACCATGATCAGAGCCATTGTCAGACCAGAGAAAGCGGACAAGATCCTTGCAGCCCTTATGGATGCTGGATTTCCCTCTGTCACCAAATACGCGGTGGCCGGGCGCGGCAAGCAGCGCGGCATCAAGATCGGTGATGTCACCTATGATGAGATTCCCAAGGTCATGCTCATGAGCGTGATCAATCCTGCGGACAAGGATTTTGTCCTTGATACCATCATGAAAACTGCCAAGTCCGGGACCAAAGGGGCCTTTGGCGACGGCAAGATCTTTGTCTGTGATGTGGAAGAGGCTTACACCATCAGCTCCGGGGTCAAGGAGACGGAATTTGAATCCGAAAGGGGGCCGGTATGAAAGAGGTGATTGCGATAGTACGCATCAACATGATGAATCAGACCAAGCAGGCCCTGACTGATGCCGGTATTGACGCCTTTTTTGCCCATGAGGCCCATGGCCGCGGCAAGGGTTTTGTCAATATGCATGTCCTTGAGGGGGCAAATCAAGGCTATGAAGAGGCAGCGTCCCTGCTTGGTGAAAAAGGCAAACTCTATGCCAAGCGGATGGTGACGGTGGTGGTGAAGGATGAGCTGGTGCCTGATGTGGTCGAGGCGATCATCAAGATCAATCAGACCGGCAAGCCGGGTGATGGCAAGATCTTTGTCCTGCCCGTGGCGGATGCGGTCCGGGTACGTACCGGAGAGACGGGCATGAAGTCCATCGTTTAATTAGGCTGAAGGTGGATAGACTGAAGGCTGAAGGGGTATTGACTGACTTATTGGTTATTTGGTGTTGCCCATCCTTCAGTCTTCAGCCTTCAGTCTATCCACCTCAACCAATAAGGAGTCAGTGAAATGGCAACAACCAAGAAAAAAATCGTGCAATGGGATCCGGCCCATGTCAAGGCGGAGCTGCTGGCTAAGTACCCGTCGAAGGTGGCCCGCAAGCGCTCCAAGCAGATCATGATCAATGAGGCCCTCGGCAACGAGACGCCAGAGATTACAGCCAACGTCCGCACCACCCCAGGAATTATCACCATGCGCGGCTGTACCTATGCCAGCTGCAAGGGGGTTATCATGGGCCCGACCAGGGATATCGTCAATCTGGTGCACGGTCCTATCGGGTGCAGTTTTTACGCCTGGATGACCCGCAGGAATCAGACGGATGCCGGACTTGATGGCGCCAACTACATTAATTACTGCTTCAGTACTGACATGCAGGATTCGGACATCATTTTTGGTGGTGAGAAAAAGCTGGCGGCCGCCATTCAGGAGGCCTACGACCTCTTTCATCCCCGCTCCATCGCCGTCTTTGCCACCTGTCCGGTGGGTCTGATCGGTGATGATATCCATACCGTGACCAAGCGGATGAAGGAGAAATTCGGCGACTGTAATGTCTATGCCTTCTCCTGCGAAGGGTACAAGGGCGTTTCCCAGTCTGCCGGCCATCATATCGCCAACAACCAGGTCTTCAAGCATATCGTCGGTGAAAACGATGAGGAGAAACCGGGCAAATACAAGATCAACCTGCTGGGTGAGTATAACATCGGCGGTGACGGTTTCGAGATCGACCGCATCTTCAAAAAATGTGGGATCACTAATATCGCCACCTTTTCCGGCAACTCCACCTATGATCAGTTCGCCTCGGCCCATAAGGCCGACCTGAACGCTGTCATGTGCCACCGCTCCATTAATTATGTAGCCGACATGCTGGAGACCAAATTTGGTATCCCCTGGATTAAGGTGAATTTTATCGGTGCCGATGCCACGGCCAAGTCGTTGCGCAAGATCGCCCAGTACTTTGGTGATCAGGAATTCATCGATCGGGTGGAGGAGGTGATTGCTGAGGAGATGCCGAAGGTCCTGGCGGCCCGCACTGATGTCCGCACCCGCACCGAGGGCAAGACGGCGATGATGTTTGTGGGCGGTTCCCGGGCCCATCATTACAAGGAATTGTTTAACGAGATGGGGATGAGGGTCATCTCCGCCGGATATGAGTTTGGTCATCGTGACGACTATGAGGGACGGCAGGTTATTCCTGATCTCAAGGTGGATGCGGACAGCCGCAACATCGAAGAACTGGAGGTCGAGGCCGACGCAACCCGCTTTAACCCACGCAAGAGTGCCGAGGAGATCAAGGCGCTGGAAGATGCCGGCTACAAGTTCAAACATTATGACGGGTTGGCCCCTGATATGGAAAACGGCACCCTCATTATTGATGATCTCAATCAGTACGAGGCGGAAAAGCTGGTGGAGCTGATGAAGCCGGATATCTTCTGTGCCGGAATCAAGGAGAAGTATTCCATCCAGAAGCTGGGCGTGCCCATGAAGCAGCTGCACAGCTATGATTCAGGCGGACCGTATGCCGGTTTTGAGGGGGCGATCAACTTTTATCAGGAAATCGATCGCCTGGTGAACAGCAAGGTCTGGAGCTATATGAAGGCCCCCTGGCAGGATAATCCACAGCTGTCGGCTACTTATGGCTGGGAATGATGTTAGACCGAAGGTAGATAGACTGAAGACTGAAGGCTGAAGGGCTGTTAAGCCCGGTTGCCAGGTTGTTTATGTTGTTTTTCCTTCAGTCTTCAGTCTTCAGCCTAACCACCTAAGATGTTACATCTTTACTCTTTTATCGAGGTAAATCATGCTATTACGACACACACCCAAAGAAATAACCGAGCGCAGCGCCTTGATGATCAATCCGGCCAAGACCTGCCAGCCCATTGGGGCCATGTATGCCGCACTCGGCATCCATGGCTGCCTGCCGCACAGTCATGGTTCTCAGGGCTGCTGCTCCTATCATCGGAGCACCTTGACCAGGCATTACAAGGAGCCGGTCTCCGCGGCCACCAGTTCTTTTACCGAAGGATCGTCGGTCTTTGGCGGCCAGGCCAATATGTTGCAGGCCATTGAAAATATCTTTGCCGTCTATAATCCCGTGATTATCGCTGCCCATACCACCTGTCTCTCCGAGACCATTGGCGATGATCTGAAACAGATCCGGAAAAAGGCGATCACCGAGGGCAAGATTCCCGAGGGCAAGTACATGATCAGCGCCTCCACCCCCAGTTATGTGGGGTCGCATGTCACCGGGTTTTCGACCATGGTCAAGTCCATGGCAGGCCTGGCTGAGACCACCGGCAAGAAGAATGGCAAGGTGAATATTATCCCTGGTTGGGTGGA
>CAITDH010000372.1 GCA_903891045.1 uncultured Desulfobulbaceae bacterium
AAGAAGGCGGCCATCTATGTGGGCGGCTCGTTCAAGGCCTTTTCTCTGGTCAAGGCCTTTCGTTTGCTTGATATGCAGGTGGTGATGGTCGGTTCCCAGACCGGCACCGAACAGGAGTATCGGGAGCTGGCCGAGATCACTGATCCTGGTACGATCATTGTTGATGATGCCAATCCTTTGGAGCTCACCTCGTTTCTTGAAGAAAAAGAGGTCGATATCCTCGTGGGCGGGGTCAAGGAGCGGCCCATTGCCTATAAACTTGGGGTTGGGTTCTGTGATCATAACCATGAACGCAAAGAGGCCCTGGCAGGATTCCAGGGGATGCTCAATTTTGCCGAAGAGGTTTATTCCTCGGTGATGAGTCCGGTGTGGCGGTTTGCGATGCGCACGAAGGCCAAGGGGCAGGGGACAGAACCCAGCAAGATCCCAGGAAAAAAATAAAGGAAGAATGCCATGTCCAAGAATCCGCCTAACTATATCTCCACCACCAATGCCTGCAAACTCTGCACCCCGCTTGGGGCCTGTCTGGCCTTCAAGGGGATCGAGGGCGCTGTTCCCTATCTGCACGGGTCGCAGGGCTGTGCCACCTATATGCGCCGCTATATCATCAGCCATTATAATGAACCCATTGATATAGCCTCCTCCTCGCTCTCGGAAAAGAATGCCATCTACGGCGGCGGCCCTAACCTGAAGCTGGGTCTGGTCAATGTGACCCGGAAATATAATCCCAAGCTCATCGGCATTGCCACCACCTGTCTGACTGAGACCATTGGCGACGATGTGGGCAGGTACCTCCATGAGTTTCATCGGGAAACCGTGGGCACCATGCCGATCATGGTCCGGGTCGCAACCCCCAGTTATAACGGTACCCATATGGAGGGATTTCATGCGGCGGTGACAGCGGTGGTGGAGCAACTTGCCGAAGGCGGTGAGGCTGTTCAGGGAAAAATCAACCTGCTGCCGGGGTTTATCTCGCCTGCCGACACGCGCTATCTTTCCGAGATCCTCAATGATTTTAGCCTGGACACCACAATCCTGCCCGATCTTTCGGACACCATGGATGGCCCGGCCACCAGTAAATATGACAAGATTCAGCCCGGCGGCACCCCCTTGGCTGCCATTGCCACTATGGGACGGGCCAGCGCCACTATCGAATTTGGCAGGACCCTGGGTGAAAAAACCGGCGGCGCCGTCCTTGCCCGGAAACATGGAGTGGATCGGCTGGTTCTGGGAACCCCCATCGGGATTGAGGAAAGTGATATCTTTTTTGCCGCGTTAAGCACCCTCAGTGGCCAGCCCATTCCTGAGAAGCATGTCCAGGAGCGGGGTCGGCTGGTGGACAGTTATATTGACTGCCACAAATATGTTTTCGGCAAGAAGGCCATCATCTACGGCGAAGAGGATCTGGTGGTGGCCCTTACCGCCTTCCTGGCCGAGATCGGGGTTGTGCCCGTGCTCTGCGCCTCTGGCGGCAAGAGTGGCAAGCTGGCTGCCGCCATCCGGGATGTAACCGGAGATATCCTGGCCGAGCAGCCCCAGGTCTTTGAGGGCATGGACTTTTTTGATATCAGCGAAATGGCTGAGTCCCTGGCCCCGGATCTGCTGGTGGGCCATTCCAAGGGCTACCCCTTGGCGCGTAAACTCGAAATCCCCATGATCCGGGTCGGCTTTCCCATCCATGACCGGATGGGCGGTCAGCGGATGCTTCATCTCGGCTATCGCGGCACCCAGGCCCTGTTTGATCAGGTGGTGAATGCCTTTTTGGCCAAAAAACAGAGCGATTCGTCGGTGGGGTACAGCTACATGTGATGTGAACAAGGCTGAAGACTGAAGGTCGAAGGTGTTCTCTCCTTACTTCGGCCTTCAGCCTTTAACCTTCATCCTATATATCCAAGCAGTTATCAATATATTCAACAAGCAGCAAGGAGCGTATCATGACCATTGATTATAATCGCCATCCCTGTTTCAACCCCAAGGTGCAGGGCCAGTTTGGTCGGGTGCACCTGCCCGTGGCCCCGAAATGCAACATCAAGTGCAACTACTGCAACCGCAAGTACGATTGCGTCAATGAGTCGCGACCGGGGGTGACCTCCACAATACTCACGCCGGAACAGGCCCTGGTCTATATGGAGAAAGTGTTGGTGGCGGAGCCGCGTATCAGTGTGGCGGGTATTGCCGGTCCTGGCGACCCCTTTGCCAACCCGGATGAGACTCTTGGCACCATGCAGCTTCTGCGTAAGAACTATCCGGAGCTGATCCTCTGTCTTTCCACCAATGGTCTGGGCCTGTACCCGTACATCGATGAGGTGGCCGATATCGGGGTCTCCCATGTGACGGTGACGGTCAATGGCATTGATCCTGAGGTGACGAAAAATATTTATGGCTGGGTGCAGGACGGCAAGATCCTCTATCATGGCCAGCAGGCGGCGGAACTGCTCCTGGCCCGGCAGTTGAAGTCCATTGAAAGGCTGAAACAGAGAGGGGTGACGGTCAAGGTCAACTTTATTGTCGTGCCTGGGGTCAATGATCATCACGTGGAAGAGACGGCTAAATTCATGGCCGGGATGGGGGTGGATCTCTTCAACTGCATGGCCCTGTTGCCCAATGAGGGCACGGTCTTTGCCGATGTTATCGAACCGGACAAAGAGACCATGGCCCGGCTGCGGGCCGCTGGCGAAAAATACCTGCCGCAGATGCGCCACTGCAAACGCTGCCGGGCCGATGCGGTGGGACTCCTCGGCGCTGACCGTTCGGGCGAGATGGCCGGATGTCTGAGTGCCTGCGCCTCGCTGCCGGCAAATCCGGGAAATACGCGGCCCTATGTGGCGGTGGCCAGTATGGAGGGGATGCTCGTCAATCAGCATCTGGGGGAGACCACCCGCTTTATGATCTGGGAACAGGCCCCTGATGACACCTTCCGACTGGTGGAAGAACGGCCTGCCCCCATTCCCGGCAGCGGCATCGGCCGTTGGCAGGCCATGACCCGGATTCTTTATGATTGCCGGGCGGTGCTGGCCAGCGATATGGGCGAGACCCCACGTGAGATTTTGCGAAAGCAGGGTATTGAACCGGTGACTATGTCAGGGTTTATTGAAATGGGTCTCAAGGCGATTTACAGTGGCGAGGGGTTGTCCCAACTGAAACGACGGGAAAAAAAGAGTTGTGGCAGTGGACACTGCCAAGGGACGGGAACTGGTTGCGGTTGAGAGAATATTTTCATTTTAGTCCTTGTATGTTTTTTGTATGTTTTGAGTATCATGTTATATTGAGTTTTCGGAAGGTATTGCACAGCCCGATAGCCCTTTGGGACACAAAGCCCGTGGAGAAGCTCTTGGCGTGCAATATCAACCGTTTATCCGAAGCCCGA
>CAITDH010000373.1 GCA_903891045.1 uncultured Desulfobulbaceae bacterium
AAAATGGACATTTTGTTACCCGTCTGTCCAGCAGAGGTGAAACCCTCGGTACCCTGAATTTCCCGACACACCTTGGTTGCGACAAAGAAGGAAATCTCTATATAGTCGATTCTTTGAATTTTCGCGCCCAGATCTACTCACCGAAAACATCAACCTGGCAGATGTTTGGGAGACACGGGAACGGCTCAGGGGATTTTGCCAGCCCTAAGGGAATAGATGTGGATAATAGTGGAATAATTTATATTGCTGAATCCCTGTTTGACACAGTACAACTTTTCGATAACACTGGGCGCTACCTTCTGGCTATAGGTTCCCAAGGAAATGGACAAGGACAGTTCTGGATGCCCTCCGGGCTGACCATTGATAAAAATGACCGACTGTATGTCTGTGACACCTATAACCAGCGAATACAGATCTTCCAAATTATCAGTGACTGATGGGGGTTCAGGGTTCAAGGTTAGTGAGCCGTGAACCGTGAACCGTGAACCGTGAACCGTGAACCGTGAACCTCATGAACCGTGAACCTCATCCATTTCAAATATTTTTTCTCGTTGTCATTGCATCACTCCCCGGAAGTACATGCCTTGCTGGAACTATTGTCAACACCAAACATAATCTCTCTGCCACAGGCCCGGGAAATGTGCGGGCTCTCACTGAAGACCAAATCTGCGTGTTTTGCCACACTCCTCACAATGCCGCTCCATTCACTCCTCTCTGGAACAAAAAAATTGAGCCAAAAGCCTATACACTCTATCAAAGCAGCACCCTGTCAGTGACTCCTGGACAGCCCAGCGGCCCGTCACGACTTTGTCTGAGCTGTCATGACGGCACAATTGCCCTCGGCGATGTTCTCAAACCTGCCAGCGGTATTGCGATGACGACCGAACGTTTATCCTCTGGAATGAGATCCAATCTGGGCACTGATATTTCCAACGATCATCCTGTTGCATTTTCCTACTATAATGCCCTGCCCAATCCGGAATTAGCTAACACTCTTCCGACGACACTCCATACCTATGGGGATGGAAACGTACACTGTACAACCTGCCACGACCCCCATGATAATAGTTTTGGGAAATTTCTGGTCATGAACAATGCTTACTCGGCGCTCTGCATCACCTGCCATGATAATAAGACTGGCTGGAACGGATCAGCCCATGCAATATCCACTAAACAGTGGCGCCCTACCAGTGAAGACCCCCTACAAAGTGTTGCAGAATACGGCTGTGAGAGCTGTCATGTCCCCCATAGCGCCGGTGGGCCCAAACGCATCCTCCGTTTTCTGAAAGAAGAAGAAAATTGCTACCCCTGTCATGATGGAACAGTAGCAGCCACAAACATCAAATCCCAATTCACCAAAACATCCCACCATCCTGTGGAAGCAACAACCATTGATGTCACCAGTAACCATCATGACCCGACTGAAAAGGTTACCTTCCTGCAAGGCCATGTGGAATGTGTGGATTGTCACAATCCACATGCCACAAATGATATGAAAGCCGAGCCACCTAAGGCTTCAGGAAGACTTGATGGCGTCAAGGGCATAAATGTATCGGGAATGGTTGTTAATCCACTGACTAATCAATACGAGCTCTGCTTTAAATGTCACGGAAACTCAGGCGCTACCCCTTCAGTCATTGAGAGGTGGAAAAATCAAAATAATACAATGCTGGAGTTCAATACAATAAATCCTTCTTATCATCCGGTAACGGCAATGGGAAAAAACAGTGACGTCCCCAGTATTCCCAGTGCCTACGAGCCTCTGCTGAACGTCAATAGTATAATTACCTGTGTAGACTGTCATGACAGTGATGAATCCTCAGCCATTGGAAAAAACGGCCCGAAGGGCCCTCACGGGTCTCTTTACAAACCGATTCTCAGACAACAGTACGGAGTTTCTTATACTGCCGCCTACCAGCCTGAAAGCGAATCAATTTATGCCCTCTGCTATCGCTGTCATGACAGGAGCAAACTCTTGAATGACAGTGGACCATCCAGCTCTTTTCTCCATAGAAAGCATGTTGTGGAACAGCAGGCACCATGCTTTATATGCCATGATCCTCACGGTGTACAGCCTGACGGAAATGGAGACCATACTCACCTGATCAACTTTGCAACAACTATGGTCACCGCTGTTGGGGGAACTCCAGCGCCCTATTTTATCGATGGGGGATCCCGCACCGGAAGCTGCACTCTTGTCTGCCACGGCAGAACGCATGACGGTGGGGATTCTGCGACATATGGCCCCTCGCAGCCTAAGGCGGGTAGTAAGCCAAAGTTAAATTTTCGACCAAGGAGGTAGATCTTGGCGATGCTTTGGCAACAAACTTTGCACGATGTGATTTTATCCTCTGATATCATTTATATGCCTATAGGAACAGGCACACCCTACATGCAAAAAAGTTCAATCATAGAATACGATCTACGGTTGAATCGAGAACAATTCCTGTGGAAACTTTGAAAATGAACAAGGGTGAATGGCGTGATAACATGATAGGAGCCGGTATCCATGGAGCAACCTTGGAGGGTGGAGACAGAGTCACGAACTTCAGAATAGAACTATATTGTGAGAGGGATGCATCAGCTGCAGTTGGGTTTCGTTCCTCTACCCAACCTGCTTGTAATTGTCAGTAGCTCAGCTGCAAGCTTCTTTCTGTGCCCTCAACCGCAGCAGCCATCCCAAGATCAGGAAAAGACCAGCCAGGCAGAAAAGAAACACTATCCGGTAATCACTAAAATGTATCAGGATATAACCGGCGCCAATTACCGGCAGCAGCAGTACCCGAACAGCAGGACGCAACAAGGGATGTTGTTCAATAACTCGAGCTAGAGCTGGTGAATAGTGGTAATAGGTGTCGATAAATGTTCTGCCCAAAACAAAAGGCTTCAGGTACAGATCTCTAAATATGCGGAGAACCTCCACGTGGGGATGCGCAAGTGATCCATAAGCTGCAGTGGCTATAAAACACGCATCTTTTGTTTCAAAACTGAGCTGGTTGCCATAATAAATGACACCAGACGAGGTGACACCATAGGCCCGAACATAGTATCGGGTACCAATGGCAAGGTCAGTAAGAGTAATGCTATACCGTCCCACTCCAGATCCACCTTCAAACTTTCCATTTAGCAGCAGCTCAGTAGCGGCCACTTTAGCAGCTACGGTGTCAGTAGCTACCGGGTCCTTAACACTCTTGGATTGAGATTCCGCAGTTCCTGTAAACACCTTAAGAATCTTAGCCGTAACACCTACCGCAAAGGGAACATTGTGATTTTTTTGATTAGCTACACCAGTAGTAGTGTCCTTACAGCGGATAGTGTACACATAATTATCAAAGACAGTATTATTTGAACCTCCATCCGTCAGCCCAGTAAGCTCGACAGTATGAACCGGTGAAGCGCCACCGCTTGATGTCATTTTTTTTGTCATGGTGTCAAAGGTAAGGCCCTCTTTAAAATCATCATAACGGCACTCAGCAGGAACATCGGTATTCACGCTTAATGTTACTGTTGTTGTTCCCGCAGGCAACGTTCCGGTGGGAGTCCAATCTGATTGCACTGGACCATCGTCATCGAAACCACCACCACCAACGCCACCGACGCCGTCAACACTGCCGTCAATACCGCCGGAGGTCAAAACAGGATAAGGAGCAATACTGTAGACAACTCCTCTGGAGGTAAAAGTAAGGCCTGAACCGGAAAAGATTGTACCGCCTGTCAAAGCACTATTTCTGGTGATCTCTGTAACTTCTGTGGTAATAATGTATGCACTGGTTGCCCCTCCACTTTTCTGGGCAATTGCACTTTTCTGGGCAGCTGTCAGGCTGTCCTCGTAGATATATCGTGCAAGTGCATAGGTGCTCCGACCTTCTTCACCACTTGATCCAACCAGAATAATTTTCTTATCTTTCTGTACTGCCAAACCATAGCCGGTATCATCAAAAGAGCTGATGGATGTTGTGGTCACATTAACATCAAGGTTATTGGCAGCTTCTATCTGCCTTAAAACCTTTGAATCCATGTAGGTTTTTTCTATACCAAGCTCTCCAATATGCAAACTACTCTCTGGTTTTTTATCAGTATCACTGCCCTGTTGAACAGGCACACCTGTAAATGAATATCTCAGAAGGACAAAATCTCTCAAACCATTTTTGGTCGTATATCCACCAACAACAATACCAGAAGGTATCGCTACGATATCATACGCCCCATCTGCCTCATGGTTGATATCACGAACAACCATTCCCCGGGTGCCAAAAGAGGGGTCATAATGACCATGAGGTAAAAAACGAAACAGAGCAATATCCTGATCCTTTCCACTTCCGGAAGAACCGGCAATAAGTATGGCTCCATTTTCCTGCAAACAGATTGATGTTCCTGCAGTTTTAGCGGAAGAAATCGATGCTGTATCAGCGGCTCCGGCAAGACCAAACTCAAGATCAGGCCGACCATTAGCCAGATAACGCGTAAGCAGCAGTTTTTCTCCATCTTTGTCTGTATATTGTCCGGTTGCAAGTATTGACCCGTTTTCCTCTATCAGTAAATCACGAAGGACTGTATCTCTGCCGCCCGCGGAAAACACAACACCATCATACCCGAATGAGTGATCCAATGATCCATTTTCAAGAATACGGGCAATAACTCCGACACTGCCGGATGTACCACTGGCAGACCCAGCTATGAGGATGGAACCATCAACCTGAACAGCCACTGCATGGGCAATATCATTGCCGCTTCCGATGGGCAGTATTACTATTCCACCAAGACCGAATTCGAGATCAAGACGGCCGTCACTATTATATCGTGCCAATGCAAAATCACTGTCCTGACCATTAAAAGCAGAACCTGCCACAATAATCTTTCCGTTTTCCTGGAGTGCTATTGCCTGGGCCTGATCATCACCACTGCCGATTTGTGTAGTTACCACACCATTATAGTTGAATGTTTTATCAAGGGTACCATTTTCATTATACCGGGCCAGTGAAAAATCAAGATTTGCGCCATTGGCTGACACACCAGCCACAAGTATCTTGTTGTTTTTATCAATAATCACTGCTTTTGCCGCATCCCCGAAGTGATCAAGGGATGTGGTCACCACACCATCCTCACCAAAAGTGGAGTCAAGAACAGCGGCCCGTATGGGTGCTGTAAAAAAGCAGGAAAGAAGAACTATGAGAACGGTTGTAAAGGAGACAATCGTTTGATTTCGCATCGGGTTCACTCCGATTTATGGATATTTTTTGTGTATAAGAATGGTAATATAATCTGTTAATTATTTAATATACACTGTTGTTACTTCCTTCGCAAATAAATGGTCACAACCTAGTGTCAATGCATTTAAAAAAGTTCCGTCACAAGATCCCATGGGTCTGGCACAAGTCAACAATCTTCATCCCGGCCTGGGCTTTACTTTAAAACCCCTATAATCTGTTCTTCACCGAATCGGCTTGAGCTCATGCCTTTCTCCTTTCTTAGGTTTTTAAGCCGAAATCACTAACTTTACAATGGCTCAGTTTTTAGGGGGAAGGTCAGTCGCATATGACAAGCTTTTCAGTCTTCTAGGTGTTATGGGTTATAAAGGGGATGCGTGCATGCTGTTATACATCAGGCTTCATTTCTGATAAATATGAAGAAAAGTACTGTACAAAGCGGCGTTAGTTGGGTAATATGTACAACTTTTGTTGATTTATAGAATTTTAGTGGTATGTGGATTCGTCTTTTTTGTAATCTAATGATCATTGGAAGGATAATAATCTTGACTTGTTAGCGTTTTCAGGTGGAAGCACATTTGCTGGTGCCATTTGTTGTTTTTATGTTCATTGAATGAGGAGTTGCAGGTTCTGTGGCTCCTTATTTTTTTATTTTATCTGAGGTTGGCTTAGGGCCGACAAAAAGATTCAGGTGCAGGGGATAGTAATTATGAGTGTAGATTTAAGTAATGTACGGAATATAGGGATCAGTGCCCATATTGATTCAGGAAAGACAACACTGACTGAGCGCATTCTGTTTTATACGGACCGAATTCATGCTATCCACGATGTTCGTGGTAAGGATGGCGTCGGTGCCAAGATGGACTCCATGGAGCTGGAAAGGGAGCGCGGCATTACCATTCAGTCGGCGGCCACATTTTGCAACTGGAAAGGGAAAGACATCAATATTATTGACACTCCCGGCCATGTGGATTTCACCATTGAGGTGGAGCGGGCATTGCGGGTTCTTGATGGGGCGGTTCTGGTGCTTTGCTCTGTTGGTGGCGTGCAGTCACAGTCCATCACCGTTAACCGGCAGATGACCAGGTACAAGGTTCCTCGGATCGCCTTTATCAATAAGTGTGATCGTACTGGTGCTAATCCTGAGCGGGTGACTGCCCAGTTACGAGAGAAGTTGGGGTTGAATGCCCATATGATGCAAATGCCTATCGGTCTGGAAAATGATCTGGTGGGTGTTGTTGACCTGGTTACCATGAAGGCCCTCTATTTTGATGGCGACAATGGTGAGGTTGTCCGTGAGGATGAGATCCCGTCAGCCCTGCAGGAAAGGGCCAAGGAAAAACGGGAAGAGCTGCTGGAAGCGGTTTCCATGTTTTCCGATGAGTTGATGGAAGTGATGCTGGAAGAAGGCGACATCGATCCGGCCCTGATTCATGCTGCGGTGCGTAAGGGCACTCTGTCCCTGGAGCTCACTCCGGTGTTTGTTGGCTCTGCGTACAAGAATAAAGCGGTGCAGCCCATGCTCGATGGGGTGAATGCCTATCTGCCCTGCCCCACTGATGTTGAAAATGTGGCCCTTGATCTCAACAATGAGGAAAAAGAGTTTGCTGTCTCCAATGATCCTGATGATCCTTTGATCATGCTTGCCTTCAAACTTGAAGATGGCCGCTATGGGCAGTTGACCTACGTACGGACCTATCAGGGAAAGCTCAGCAAGGGGGATACGGTTTTTAACAGCCGGACCGGCAAGAAGGTGAAGATCGGTCGGTTGTGCCGGATGCACTCTGATGAGATGGAGGATATTGAGTTCTGCGGTTCTGGAGATATTGTGGCCCTCTTTGGGGTGGACTGTGCCTCTGGCGACACCTTTTCTTCCGGTGATATTTCCTGCTCCATGAGCTCCATGCATATCCCGGAGCCGGTAATCTCCCTGGCTATTGTCCCGGTGGACAACAAGGCCCAGATCAACATGTCCAAGGCGCTGAATCGTTTTACCAAGGAAGATCCGACATTTAAGACCTTTGTTGATCATGAGACCAATGAGACCATTATCTCTGGTATGGGCGAGTTGCATTTGGAAGTCTATGTCGAGCGAATGAAGCGTGAATATAATGCCGAGGTCCAGGTGGGTGCACCCCAGGTGGCCTATCGTGAAGCCATTACCGCTCGGGCCGAGTTCAACTATACGCATAAGAAACAGACTGGTGGTTCCGGTCAGTTTGGACGGGTTGCTGGTTATATGGAGCCGCTGGAAGAGGGCGAGTATGAATTTGTCGATGCCATTGTCGGCGGTGCCATCCCCCGGGAGTTTATTTCCTCCTGTGACAAGGGATTCCATAAGAGTCTGGTCAAGGGTGCGCTTTGCGGCTCGGCAGTTACCGGTGTTCGTTGTGTTATCAACGATGGCGCCTTTCATGCCGTGGATTCCTCGGATGTGGCCTTCCAGTTGGCAGCCATTGGCGCCTTCAAGGAAGGGTACATGAAGGCCAAACCGGTGATCATGGAGCCGATCATGAAGGTATCTGTGGAGGGCCCCACTGAGTTTCAGGGGTCAATCATGGGCAGTATCAATCAGCGGCGCGGCATGATCATTGGAACTATGGAAGAGGGCAATTATACCGTGGTTGAGGCCGACGTGCCTTTGTCTGAGATGTTCGGCTATTCAACTATCCTGCGTTCTTTGACCCAGGGCAAGGCCGAATTTACCATGGAGTTCTCGGCCTTTAAACAGGTGCCAAAGATGGTGAATGACGAGCTGATCAAGAAATATCAGAGCGAGAAGAAGAATGCCTGATTTTTTTGTCTCTGATGGAAAAGTTGTTTTGTTCCGGGTGTGGGTTTCATACCCGGCAGATCGTCCCTTGATGGACGAAGCAAATGAATAGATAAAAGAGGTACACGACCATGGGCAAAAAAGACCTGGTAATGAATAATCCGTTGCGTGTTTTAGGGCTTGAGAAAAAAGTTCAGGAGAATGGTGCTGGTATGGGGCTGGTCATGGCCCGTGCTGGTCTTGGCAAAACAGCTATTCTGGTACAGATCGCCCTTGATTCAATGCTCTGGGGAGATAAGGTGCTGCATGTCTCTATCGGTGAGGGCATCGATAAGACCAAGGCCTGGTATGATGATATCCTGGCCCTGATGACTGCTGAAGAGAAAAGTGAGAGCATGCAGGTCACAGTCACTGAGATTATGCAGAAACGGATGATCATGACTTTCAAGGAAAGTAACTTCAGTCAGGCAAAGCTTGAAGAAAGACTGGATGACTTGCTGCAACAGAATATCTATAAACCAGTGTGCCTGATTATTGATGGATATGACTTTCAAGCGGGTACGCATGCGGCCCTTCAGGAATTCAAAGAGTTTATGGTGCGGCGTGGCTTGAAGATGATCTGGTTTTCAGCCGTTACCCATCGTGATGATGAGCGTAAGAGCGCTGCTGGTGTCCCTGCTCCCTGTCATGAAGTTGATGATCTTTTTGATATGGTCATGTTTATTGCTCCCAAGGATAATGCCATTGATCTGAAGATCCTGAAGTGTGTCAATTGCGCGGTTAATGCCGGCACCTCATTGACTCTTGATCCCTCCACCATGCTGATTCAGAAGGCATAAGCTGGAGGGCACCTGGAAAAGGTGATCAGGATTAGTTTTTCGGGTGGTATTTCCCCGAAAGCAGATTGAAAAACGGGTGTCTCCAGAGAGGGGATGCCCGTTTTTTTTTGAAAGAGAGCAGAGAAAATTATGAAATTTCGACCTTGTATTGATCTGCATGATGGGAAGGTAAAACAGATTGTCGGTTCAACATTGAATGACGAGCGGCCTGATCAGTTACGGGTCAATTTTACTGCAGCTCAACCTGCTTCCTGGTTTGCTGAGCTTTATCGACGAGATGATCTTACTGGCGGTCACATCATCAAGTTGGGGCCAGGCAATGATGCGGCTGCCCTTGAGGCACTTGACGCCTGGCCTGGTGGAATGCAGATTGGCGGGGCCATAACAGCAGAGAATGGGCGATATTGGCTGGATCATGGGGCCTCTCATGTTATTGTGACCTCTTTTGTATTCAGGGATGGCATGATTGATGAAGAGCGCCTGCAGCGGTTGGTGCAGGCGGTAGGGAGGGATCGGCTGGTGCTGGATCTGAGCTGCCGAAGACGGGATGATGATTATTACATTGTTACTGATCGTTGGCAGCGTTTTACCGAAGTGGTGATCAGTGAGAAGGTTCTGGCCCATTTTTCCAAGGTCTGTGCCGAGTTTCTCATCCATGCCGCTGATGTGGAAGGGCAGTGTCAAGGGGTGGAGCAGGAGTTGATTCGAAAACTTGCGGCCTGGTCCCCTATTCCTGCCACCTATGCCGGGGGGGTTCGCAATATTGCTGATCTGGAACTGATTCGGGATCTTGGGCAGGGACGGCTCGATGCTACAGTTGGTAGCGCCCTGGATATCTTTGGTGGCACAGATATGACCTATGCCGAGGCAGTGTGTTTTCACCGGGCAGAACAGTATTGAACCGTTTTGAGTGAAAAAGATATGAGCGAAGAGTTGTTTTCTGAAAAAGAGGAATCACTTTTGCTGGCTGACCTGAAGATCCAGATCCCGCAGGATCTTTATATCGCCTACCAGCGTTGTTCCTGGATTATTGTCTATGAAACCGGTCGGAAGCCCCTTGATGTAATGCAGGAGATGGTGCGTGATTTTCTCATGAAACATGGATGCTGATCCAGACGGACGGTGTTACCGACTGTGCTTCTTTTTCGTCTACTGCTGCCGATGTTTGCTTGACCTCTTGCCTGACTTTAGATACAATAAAATTTTTAGAGGACTTTTTGTAGTCTAATTATTTGATATTAAAGTTTTTTCAGAGGTTGGATGGTGTGGATCTTGACAGGGACAATCAGCGAAAAAAGATAGAAAGATTTATCCAGAAAATGCCCAGCCTGTCAACAACGGTGGGCAAGGTTCTGGAGATCTGTAGTCGTACTGATGCGTCACCCAACGAGCTGAATAAGGTCATCTCCCTTGATCCTGTTTTGACCGGCCAGGTGTTGAAGCTCATCAATTCGGCTTATTATTCATTGATGAGCAAGGTAACGTCTCTTACCCGTGCCATCACCATGCTGGGGATGAATACGGTCAAGAATATGGCCCTCAGTACTGCCATTATTCATTCTGTTGCGGGTGCTAATAAATCGAAGGCCTTGCCCACTGCCAAGTTCTGGGCCCATTCCATTGGGGTAGGGGTGAGTGCTAAGTTACTGGCCGTCGCAAGTGGGGTGCCGATCCAGGAGCGAGAAGAGTTTTTTATAGCCGGGCTCTTGCATGATCTTGGCAAGATCCCTTTTGGCGATGAGTATATCCATGTATTGTCAGTTGCCCGTCAGGAACAGAGGCCACTGGTGGTGGTGGAGCGTGAGCTCTTGGGTATTGATCATCAGGAGGTCGGGGAATTGATTGCCGCAAAATGGATGCTCAATGATGTCATGTCCAGTTGCATCTGTTGTCATCATGATATTGATATGGCAGTGGATGCAGACCGGGCCAAGGTTGCTATTGTTGCCTTGGCCAATATGTATATCAATATTCATGATATCGGCTATGCAGGCGATCCTTTTCCTGAATATACGAATGCTGACAAGCTGCTTGAACTGACAGGGCTGGATTGGCCGGTTTTTGCCGCCATGGGCAGGACAGTCGAGGATGAGATTCAGAAGGCCCAGATCTTTTTACAGGTATGAGAGCGACTATGAATGTTCGATTTTGGGGGGTGAGGGGGTCGATCCCCTGTCCCGGCCCTTTGACCCAGAAATATGGGGGGAATGGCGCCTGCATAGAGTTGAGGATTGGTGCGGAGAACAGGCTGGTGATCATTGATGCCGGTTCCGGCATCAGGCTACTTGGCAACCATCTGATGCAGCACGATCTGCCCAAAGGGCCGATCAGGGCGGAGATCTTTCTCTCTCACACCCATTGGGATCACATCATGGGATTTCCCTATTTTGTCCCTATTTACGTCCCTGGTACCCAGTTGAAGGTGTATGGCCCCGTTTCCTTTGAGGATGAGACCTTGGAGGAGGTTGTTGGC
>CAITDH010000374.1 GCA_903891045.1 uncultured Desulfobulbaceae bacterium
GGGGGGGGAACATAAGAACTTTTAGCTGAGTATTGTATAGAGTCACTAAATCTGATGGCTACAATAGCTGCTGGTGCTGACGCCGGACGACTCGACATGGACAGCCGTTATGTCAAAATGATGCTGGCCGATTTCCAACAATTACAAGATATCAATATTAAGGCATAGCTGTCCTCTTGGCCAGACATAACATTATCTGTCTCTCCAGCAACTTATTTCGACAATAACAGGTGAAGCATTGGCACCAACACCAGTTGCCCAATCACGGTAACACTGTGTGTGTCTGTCGTGCATTGATTCTGATCATTGCACGCAACCCGTGTCACCGTACAAGATCCATTGCGGTCCCCTCTGATGGTTGCTGTCACCGCATTGGCGGCGTCAGGGATTGAACAATCGCCATTCGTGGTCCAATCATAGATAGTGGCATTGGTGACTGCACCATTGAGCTCGATGGTCTGCGCAACCTCAACCGCTGACGGCCCGGTAATTTCCGTGGGTTGTGGCGAGGTATCTGTCCAGTTCACGGTAACCATGTTGCGCAGCGCAATCATCGGCGGGTTAATCGTCCCGGTTCCCGGAACTTCAAAAAGTAAAAAAATACTTAAATTTGGGTTTCCTCCTTTGAAAAAATCGGTCGTTCCGTTCCCAAGATTGGAAATAGTTACATAGCCAAGGGCTGCATTGCCAATTTTCACATTAAGATCAGACCGATAGTTACCAACAAACCAACTCCAGCTTATCTCGGTAATGGTGGCGCCTGGTGGAATATTACCCGAGCGGATCAAATTTCACAGAATACGTACGGCCTTCGAGGGACATATCCGGCCCAACAGCCTCAACAGTCCATGATTCTGACACACAAAATGCCTGAGAAGCCAAGATACCATTGACCAACAACGCACACACGAACAAAAAGAAAAACCTCCTCAATCTCAACATTGCTTCCCTCCCCCCAGAATATATTTACCCTATAGCCATTCCATTCCTGACTATTCACCGCTGATATTGCTTATTACAACTGCTTACAACAAACCGATCTCCTTGAGCATGGCCCTGGCCGCCTGCACCAGGTTTCCGGTTCCGGCGGCGGTGCGCGACTCCACATAAAAACGGACCTTGGGTTCGGTGCCGGAAGGACGGATCATCAGCCAGGAGCCATCCTCAAAGATCATCTTGCGACCATCAATAGCAATAACTTCGGCAATCCGCTGGTCAACTTCACCCACCTTGACCAGAGCCCCCACACCGTAGCTTTGCAGGCGTTGCAGGATCACCTTGAGCTCCTCGCCTTTGGCGCTCACCTCAAGCCCGCCGCGGTCAGGGTAATAGGCCCCATATTCTTCCTCAATGCGTTGCAGGTACTCGCCCAAATTCAGATTCAGGGTCAAGACCATATCCATGGCCACCAACAAACCGATATAGGCGTCTTTTTCCGGGGTATGGCCGATCACAGAGATACCATCCGACTCCTCAAAGCAGACCAGGGCCTGACCGATCACCGGTTTGAACTCCTTGAATCCCACCTTTGGCTCAAAAACCTGCTCACCAAAAGCACGAGCCAGACAATTGGCCAGATTGGAGGTGGCCACCGTCTTGGCCACCATCCCCCTTTTCCCTTTGACTTCATGGAGAAAATGATAGGCCATGGCCCCAAACTGATTCATGCTGATCTCAACAGTACCATCGGTAAAACGAATACGATCCCCATCCGGGTCAATAATCGCGCCCAGCTTGAGCCTTTCCGGTCTTGCCCGCAAGGTCTCACCCACCTGGCGCATATTCGCCGACGAAGGCTCCGGGGCAATGCCGCCAAAGGTCACATCCGCATCCGCCCGCAGATGAATCAGCCTCTCTCCCCCATTTCCCTCAAATAAAGGTGCAACATGAAGACGACTGGCGCCATGCACCGAATCAATCACCACACAGAGATCTTGATTTTTCTGAAAGCCATGCATGACCCTATCCAGATCAAGACCGTGGGCCGTGACATTGCGACGCACCAGGGCCTTCCAGCATTCCAGGGAATCGAATGGCCGGATATCTGTTCTTTGAGAAGGAGCCGGCAAGGGGGCAGTAAGGGAGACCAAAGGAGACGCACCAGCGACAATGATTCGGCGGGCATTGGCCGTAATCCTGTCGGTCAACTCCGAGGCAGCAGGGCCCGCATCAGCAGCATTGTACTTGAATCCGCCATATTCCAGAGGATTATGCGAGGGAGTCAGATTAATGGAAAAGGCAGCGCTCAGCTCCAAAAGCGCCGCTGACAACACCCCGGTGGTGGACTCTCCGGCATAATGGACGGTAAATCCGGCGTTAACCAGGACCTCGATGACGGCCGCAGCCAAGAGCTCACCGCCAAAACGGTTATCAAAACCGACCACACACCCTTTCTTTCGAGCCTCTTGCAAACTCGACACCCCCAGAAAAGGAGCTAGATTCTGTTCCACATCAACCGCCTGATACAATTCAACAATGGCGGCAGTGACAAAAGAGACGGAACGAACAAAAAGATCCTTGCCCAGTATCCCCCGCCAGCCGGAGGTCCCGAACTTCACCACTTCCCGCGGCTGGCCCGTGTTCCCGATAATCTCATCCATAACCAGCAGATAGACCTGATCGATATACCTCTGCCAGACCTCGCCTTCATTCTTTCTTTTCTCCACAAGCTTGCGGATCAAGGTAAAATAATCACTACCGGCGTGATTGTTCCCGATATTGCAGCTTTGATATAAATCACGCACGGTATCAGCTATTGTCGTCATGCAAATTCCTCTGATTACTGCTATTATCTTTATTGACCCTTATTCCGGAGGCAAATGGGCAGGAAATTAAAACTGCTTTCCTTCAATATTCTTTTTCAACTGAGCTATTTCAAGACCAAGAGAAACACACTCTTTGCCATTCATGCAGAGATCCGCCTCCGGCACATCAAGATAATGGGTCAATTTGTGATTATCCTTGTTTAAACGCACAACCCATGCTTTTTTCTCATCATCATACTGAACATCAATATCAATGTTACAAACACCAATTTCAGGATAAATGGCGACAATCTTGTCACATAATTCTTTTTTATCATACATGGTCATTCCTCCTTCCAAAAGTTAATCTGCACAATCATCTTGTTTATTTAAAACTCCCACACTTGATTCAATCCGGCTCCTCGCTGTTTTAGGTGGGTAGTGGTTGATAAAGCTGTTTGAGAAATGATATTTTTTTGCATTATGAGAGATACAGAACTTTTTCAAATGGCCCTTGGTTTGATTTCTCCTTGGCAGGTTGAATCTTGTGAATTTGA
>CAITDH010000375.1 GCA_903891045.1 uncultured Desulfobulbaceae bacterium
ATCTACCAGAATTTGTACAATAAAATGTACCAGCTCCAATAGTTTTTCCATATGCGTTTATTATATGATTTCCTCTACCATAAAAATGAATGGCAGTATAAATATATGAAACCATATTACCCAATATAAAATCTCCGTGTACAATTACATTCAAACCTAAATTAATACCATTTAAAGTTTGAGTTATTCCACTCATATTTATATTTTTTCCAATTCTTGAACAATCAAAAGATAATGATGTAGTACCAGTAAATGTAAGTGAATTTTCATCAAAAATTACATCATCTTGTGGTAAAGGAACTCTACCTAAAGTTATTCTCGGAGAATAGTCAGAAAACCATTTTGAACTATTTTTTCGCCATTAATCAGCAACCATATAACGCAACAACTGGAAAGAGGTTGACACCCTGCTCCAGTGTTCAATCAAGCGGTATGAGTATATCCTCACCCTGTTTGCAGCCATCAACAGCAATAGCGGTGACAATAACCTGGCAACATTAGACATCAAAGGAACGGAGATATTGCAATTGCAGGAGCAGGCAGCCCTTGCTGATCACACCCTGATTACGAAGATGAAAGAGATGCATCCTGCCTGGCTCGATCATTCTTTACTTTCCAAACGTCAGGACATCATGCACCAGATCTTGACCCATACCCATTCGCTGCTTTCAGCTGCAAACAATATCAGATCCTTGCTGGCCCATGAGCTCAAAGAGATACAGGACGGGCAGGCAGCCCTGAACGGATACCATCGCCAGACAAATCCATCTCAATATGGTGGAATCATTAATGATTCACACTAACAGCTATCTTTATCCTGGATTTATCCCGATCTACCCCTGATGCCAGGTCTTGATCTGTCTTCCCCTCACACCATAATCGATGTCGAACAATCCTTCCGCAACGCCATAGAACTATACACCCTCCTGGAGCAAGCAGCAGCCTCTCTATCAATCGATATTGCCACATTATCACCCCAACAGATTCTTCTGCGTAGCACCCAACTCGCAAAGATGCAACGAGATTTGGCACAACAAGATGAACAACTCATTGCCATCTTGTCTCTTGCCGGCCCGGAGATCGTCAACGCCGATTTTATCAAGACGTATCAAGACATCGTTGTCAAAGTTCTCCTGATCTATGACCAAATAGGGGAACAGGCTTCCCTGGTAAAAAAAAGATTACTGAAAGAATCGCTACCCCCCTCAACAACACACAGAAATCTTGATAGTTCTTTTCAAGACTGATAGTATAAAAAAATGTGATCGATTACAAGAAAGGTGCCGTCGCACTGAATCCCAACCTACGATTGCTTGTTTGATGGGCAAATGCAGGTCGTGCTTCAGCCCGATAAATGATTAGAAATGTCATTGTTCTTTCGTGACGACTCCTAAACAATCAGAGATTGCTTATTGTGACCACTCAAACTGATTTCATCACTGACATTCCCGACACTAAGCCGGTCCGAATCTTTTTGCCGCTCCAGGGAACAAACAAACAACACCGGGAACGATGTATCTTTCAAAAGACGACCGCTCCCCATTTCAATCTCCTGTTTGAGCCAGGTACCCTGCCGGTTGACATCATTGACACCAAAACACCCTGCATCATCAACCTGGATATGGCCGGCCACAGTGTTTCCATTGAGGCCATGATCACGCAAGTAATCAATAGCCAAGTTATTGAGTTGATCTCCCGCAAGACCATCAGCCATGAGCAGATGCGCGAATACTTCCGGGTTGATTACACCGTACCGATTATTGCCAGCTCCCGATATTCTGAAGGAGATCTTGATGCGCCAGAAGAATATTGGCAGATTTCAGGAACAATCATTGATCTCAGCGGCAGCGGTCTCCTGGCAATTTTTCATGAAGAGCCACCAGCCGATAAACTGGTCAAAATCCAACTATCTCTGCATGACGATCGTAGCAATATTTTATCCTTTCTGGCCCGTTCAGTCAGGATATCAGAGGTAGAAAAAAACAGATATGTTGTCGCGTATCACTTTGAAGAGATCAACGACGAAGACCGGGACAAAATCATTGGCCAATGTCTGATTACTCAGCGTCGCCTGCTTCGCCTCAATGTCCAGGTCAAAGATCAATCATAATGGCCTGTAAGAAAACAACAGTTCCTTTTCCATCTATCATACTTTATTTATCCCAATGCCATCTTCTCTCGTTGATCTCATAAAAGAGATTCCAGACAGCCAGGCTGCTGAAATCAACATGCAACTTTTAGACGGCAGCTCCGTGCAACTAAAATGTATCTACAAGGAGTCAACCTCTCCTCATTTCTTTATGGTCTTTCCGCCAAAACAGATCCCAACGAACATTAACACTAACTTGAGTTGCCTCGTAGTTGTCAAAAATGAAGAAAAAACAGTCACTTTCCAAGCCGACATAGAAGCAATCAAAGGAGATCGAGTACTGGAGCTACTTGCCCAAAAGCCCATTGACCCAACCTCCATGCGTGCTTTTTACCGTGCCGAACTGCGAACCACGATTACCGCCAGTTACGAACCTGGCCCCGACGAAAGAGCCCGCGCTTGGACTTTTACCGGCGAAACCCTCGATCTTTCTGGAGGCGGTACACTGGCGATTTTCCCAACAGAGTTTCCAAACAAACAACGCATCCTTCTTCATATCAATCTCCCCAATACTGACGAGGACATACACTGCAAAGCCCATATAATCCGCATGACAAGATTACGCAAAGAACGCTGGAAAATAGCATTACAATTCGACAACCTTTCTCAGAAAGAAAAAGATTTTATCATATCCTGCTGCCTCAGCGAACAACGCCGACAACTCCGCGAGAGGATACAGACTGCGTAAAAGCATCTTTCAACTGTCCAGTAACTTGTACCCTTGCACCCTTGGTTGATCCTGCTTCCCATGTGGCGTAACTAGCCATGCACATAGGAGCCAGATACATCCACCGCTTACCTAACCTGAAAAGCAACCTAAAAATTAAGTTTTTTTCATTTCCGGTCGAAAGAAACGTATGGAACCAATCGCCGCCCTCTCATCCGCCCCTGTTCTCGGCTCATCAACTTCCGGAGCAGGTGGACAGCAATATCATTCGCAGCAGATGCTAGAAGGCCAGACCATGCATGCCTTCGTGGTCAAGGCGGCAGGTGAAAATAAATTTATTCTCGATATCGGCACAAACCGTATTCTAGCCCAAAGTGATTCTGTAACCCTGACTCCCGGCCAATCTCTGCAGCTCCAAGTTACCGCGACTACACCGCTTCTGGAACTCAAGATCATCTCCGCCCCCCTCCAGCAACATCTGGGACAATCGTTGACCTTTATTGGTCAGAATCTCGATGTAAGCTCGTTGCTCCAAACGCTTCAGCAGCAGCCAAATTCTGGGATAGAGACCTTAACAACCGCCAGTCGTCAGATATTGGAGAGTTTTTTTGCCCTGCAACAGAGGCCGCTCAATGGCAAAGAGGGGGGAGAGGTCTTGCAACAGATGATTGATACCCTTGGCCTGCAGATGGAAGCAAAATTAGGCAAAGGCCTCAAGGATGAAGGAACGAGCTCTCTCAAGTCGGCACTTTTGGAGGTCATTCATCTTTTTAAAGAATCAGAAAAGACTGAAGGAACAGCAAAAACCCTTCTTGCAACCATCGAGAGCTTCCAATTAAGCCAACTGCGGCTGGACCAGGATAAGACCTTGATCATCCCCCTCCCCTTCCCTTTTCTGGATCAGGGTTATCTCCTCATCGATCAGAAACAGGAGCAGGAGACAGAAGACCACAGAAGGAAGAAACAACTGCATTTTTCTCTACACCTTGCCTTGAGCGGACTGGGCAATATCCAGATCGAATTTGTCCAGACAGATGAAGGATTATGGATGCGGTTTAATTGCGATTCTCAGGAAAAGGCTGATTTTGTAGGGCAGTTCAGTGACGACCTCAGGCAGCAACTGGCAGACACCCCGCTCCAGGGGCTCTCCTTTTCAGGAACGGCAAACGCCCCTGACACCGATCTGGTCAGACGGTTGGTGCCGGCGGGAAAATCATTCCTAGACACAAAGGCCTGAGATGAACGAGCAGCACACAACAGACAAGGCCGTTGCCATCATTTACGACGCGGAAAAAAGCAGCGCCCCCAGAGTCGTGGCCAGCGGCAAAGGCGAGATTGCCAGAAAGATCATCGAAACTGCCCGAGAGGCCGGGGTGTACATCCAGGAAGACCCTGATCTTGTTGAACTATTGGCCAAGATCCCCTTAGGCCAGGAAATCCCGGCCGAACTCTACCGCACCGTGGCCGAGGTTCTGGCCTTTGTCTATAAAGTCAACGAACAGTTCAAAAACAAGCTCAAGGGCTGAGACCAGGAAACTGCTCCTCAGCTGAGCCTGCTCGCATCCTGGACAATGGCCAGCATGTCACGAACCGCCTGATCCAGTCCGACAAAGGCGGCCCTGGCGATGATGGCATGGCCAATGGACAGCTCTTCAATGGTGTCGAGGGCGGCGATACGGGCCGTGGTCTGGTAGTTCAGGCCATGTCCGGCATAGACCCGCAGGCCGATCTGATAGGCCTCTTCGGCCATCGCGGCAATAGTCTGAAATTCCTGCTCGCGTGTCTTTTCGCTTATGGCATCACAGTAGCGGCCGGTATGGATCTCGACAAAGGTAGCCCCAATCTCCTGGGCGGCCTTGATCTGCCTGGAATCAGGATCGACAAAAAGAGAAACCGGAATCCCTGCCTTGCGCATCTTGTCGATGGTCCTGGCCAGCATCTTTTTCTGGCTAGCCACATCAAGGCCGCCTTCAGTCGTCAGTTCCTGCCGTTTCTCCGGAACCAGGGTCACCATGTCCGGCTTGAGGGCCAGGGCAATGCCGATGATCTCCTTGTTGGCACCCATCTCCAGGTTGAATTTAGTCTTGACCGTTTCCCTGAGCACCATGATGTCCCGGTCCTGGATATGCCGCCGGTCTTCCCGGAGATGGACGACAATGCCTGCGGCCCCGGCCATTTCGCAGATGGCAGCGGCCGCAACCGGGTCAGGCTCAACGCCTCCCCTGGCCTGACGGATAGTGGCAATATGATCAACGTTAATGGCAAGATGGGTCATGGCGGTGCTCCTGGAGTGTTGTAATTTGCTGAGTAGTTCCTGTTCCTTGTCCTGCATGAGAATCGCATCTGCCCCTGATCGCTCATGGTCATAACCAAGCAGATGGAGGAGACCATGGGTAATGAGCCAGGTAAGCCGGTCATGCAGGGATTGTTTGAATTCCTTGGCCTCTCGCCAGGCGGTGTCCACTGAGATGATGATATCGCCCAGTTCCTTGACCGGCACCAGGGCAAGCGAGCTGTCTGCCCCGTCGGCAAAGGGGAAGGACAGGACATTAGTCGGTCCGCTCTTATGCCGGTAGTGGTCATTAAGCCAGCTTATCTCCTGATCATCGACCAGAAGGATGCTGAGACCATGGCCGGAAACCCGGCATTCTCGCAGGAGGGCGCCGGCGCGTCGTTGCAAGAGACGGCTGTTGATGCGGCAATCCGGGCAGTTGGCATGAAAAGAGAGATCAACGGGCATAGCGGCTGGGAGTATGGATTGTGGAGACGAGTTACGCAGATTTTTTTATGATCTTGCTGATTGTCGCATTTGGCTCGCTGGCAATAACACCGCTCTCCTGCTTTTTTTCATAGGCGGTGATAATCTTCTGGACTAGGGGGTGACGCACCACATCGGCCTGGGTAAAGGGGCAGAAGGCGATACCTTCCAGAGATTGAAGAAGCTGCCTGGCCTCAAGGAGTCCTGACTGTTTGGGAACCGGCAGATCCACCTGGGTGATGTCGCCGGTGATGACGGCCTGGGAGTCAAAGCCGATACGGGTCAGAAACATCTTCATCTGTTCGCGCGTGGTATTCTGGGCCTCATCAAGGATGATAAAGGCGTTACTGAGGGTACGGCCACGCATGAAGGCCAGAGGAGCAATCTCGATGATACCTTGTTCGATTAAGGCCGCACTTTTTTCCGGGCCCAGCATGTCACTTAAGGCATCATACAAAGGCCGGAGATAGGGGTTGACCTTCTGGGCCAGATCGCCGGGCAGGAAGCCGAGTTTTTCCCCGGCCTCAACCGCAGGACGGGCGAGAATGATGGAGCGCACCTGACCATTGGTTAAGGCGGAAACCGCCATGGCCACCGCCAGATAAGTCTTGCCGGTGCCGGCCGGGCCGATGCCGAAGACGATGTCATTGGCGCGGATAGCGTCAATATAGGTTTTCTGGTTGCCGGTTTTGGGCGAGATGATCCGGTTTTTGGTGGTGATATAGACCTTGTCCAGAAAGATCTTGTCAAGCCGGGCATGGGGATTTGACTCAAGAACCCGCAGACCAAAGGCAAAGTCAGAAGAGAAAACCTTCAACCCCTTGCGGATCAGACCATAAAACTGCTCCAGTAGTTCTGCGGCCAGATCCACTTCATGTCCGAGGCCGGTGATATGAACCCCATTGCCCCGGACATGGATTGTGACCCCGCAGCATTGTTCCACGGTTTGCAGATTTTTATTCAGATCGCCGAACAGGATAGCGGTCAGCGCATTGTCCGAAAAATCAAGATCACGGCTCAGCGGCTGAAGGGCAGTGTTATTTTTTTGCCGGTTTGCCAAGGGCCGCATCTATTTTTTTCTGAAAGTCTTCGAGAGTGCGTTCCCGCAGAGGATGGCCATTAACAAAGATTGTTGGGGTTCCAGTCACCCCTGCTTTCTGGGCATCCATGATATCTTGATCAACCTTTTGTCTGATCTTGGGCGAGGCCATATCACTCTTGAACTGCTCCATCTTAAGGCCAAGTTTAACGGCGATATCTTCAATAGCTTTATCATCGAGAGCTGGCAAGGCGAAGAGGGCGTTATGGAATTCCCAGAATTTACCCTGTTCTCCAGCTGCAAGCGCAGCGCGGGCAGCGGGATCGGCAAATTGATGCATCCCCAGTGGCAGATTCTTTAGAACAACCTTGACGGTATCAGGATTTTTTTCGAGCACCTGCTCGAGAAGCGGCGAAACTTTGCCGCAGTGAGGTCACTGAAAATCCGTAAAAACGGCAATGGTCACCGGGGCCTTAGCCAAACCCCGAACTGGCGAGCCAACGAGGTTGATGTCGGCGACAAAGTCAATGGTAAGATCGGTGAAGGCCTTGGTCTCCTGATTGATGAGAAAAAGTTTTTCCCCGCGTGGCGCGATATCGATAGCCGAAACACCTTTATCTACCGCAATTGAGCCTGTCAGCTCTCCCAGATTGTCATAGACAAGCACAGTATGCTGGTCGGTCAGGATGAATACATGCTTTCCATCCAGGGCATAAACGATATCCAGCGGTTTTGCCGGAAGATTCCAGGTCTTTTCCACATTCCAGTCTATCTTGGATGGAGTCTTTGTGTTTACCGCCGCAAAGGCCTGGCCGGTGCAAAGGGATGCCAGGAGCAGAGCGCAGCCCGTTACTGTCTGCTTGTATTTCATAAATTTCCTCCGAGGTTGCATGATGTCATAAAAGAGATCGAAGCGTTTCTATTGGTAGAGCTACTAAGAAAAAAATAATAGCCGCTGTTACTGGATTTGGCAAGAAATGAATCTGCAAGCTTGTAAATGCCTGATCAGACCCTGCGGAACAGATTGAAAGCGATATTTCCGAATAATGCACACTCATTTAGCCGCTTCCAAGTTGAATCTTTCTTGACTGCCAGAAAGATGTGAATTATTAGATAACACATCGAACTGAAGGTTGAATACGAAATTTGTATTTTGTCGTTTCAGCTTGTTGAAAATATTGCGAGGGTGGCGGAATTGGTAGACGCACTGGTCTTAGGAACCAGCGCCTTGTGCATGGGGGTTCGAGTCCCCCCTCTCGCACCATTTGTGTTAAAAAATTGAGCAAGAATAATTTGGATCCCCATTAGACTCGCCATGTTTTTTAAACGCCTTGGGAATAATCTCTATTGAAAGGATGTTAACGATGGATGTTGTTGTTGAAAAACTCACTGATCTTACAAGAAAACTTACCATCACCCTACCAGAAAGTGATGTGCAGAAAGAACTGAAAAACGGCTATGACAAGGTACAGAAAGATGTGAAGCTAAAAGGGTTCAGACGTGGCAAGGTGCCTCGTTCCGTTGTCCTGAAGAGTTTCAAGCCACAAGTTGAGTCCGAGGTAGCGGAAAAACTGGTTCAGGATACTTATTTTGCCGCCATTGAGCAGGAAAAAATTGATCCAGTCGTACATCCTGAGATCAGTGAACCACGGTTTAATGATGATGGCACCTTCAGCTATGTGGCCATGATCGATACCAAGCCTGAATTTGAATTAGATGGCTATAAAGGACTTGAGATTGAAAGACCTGTTATCGTGGTAAGCAATGAAGAGGTCGCCGTTGAAGTGGAGTCCCTGCGGGTTGAGATGGCTCCGCTGCGTTCTGTGGGTGATCGGGCAGTGGCAAAAGGAGATATCGCTGTTGTTGATTTTCAAGGGTTTCATAACGATAAGCCCATGAAAGAAGTAAAAAACGATAATTTTTCCGTAGATGTTGGTTCTGGTCGCATCAGTCCTGAATTTGAGGAAAAACTTGTTGGTATGCAGAATGGAGAAGAGGCCAGCCACGAGGTGGAATTTCCGGCCAAATATCCCAATCCGGTACTTGCCGGAAAAAAAGTGTCGTTCAAAGTCAAAGTCAAAGAGGTGAAAGAACGCCTTCTTCCTGAGCTTGACGATGAATTTGCCAAAGATGTAGGCAGTGAATATACGACTCTGGCGGAATTGAAAACCGCTATCTATGATCGTATCTTGAAACAGAAGGAAGAAAAGGCAGATGGTGATCTGACTGACCGGATTATGCATAAACTTCTTGACATGCATACCTTCCCTGTCCCTATCCGTCTGGTACGCTACGAAGTGGAAGAGATGATCAAGGCCACAGTAAAGTCTCTGGAAGAAAATGGTCTGGACCTGGAATCGGCCGGTATCAACCGTGAAGAATTGGCCGAGCGCAACCGGCCAATAGCTGAGAAACGGGTCCGTGGCGACTTCATTCTGAAAAAGATCGCCGAAGTTGAGGCAATCAAAGTCAATGATGAGGATATGGATCGCGGGTTTAAGCGTATCGGCGACCAATACAATATGCCGGTGGCGCAAGTGAAGCAATATTTCGGCGGTAGCCGTGACGATTTGCTTCCCTTCGTCAATGAACTGTTGAATGAAAAGATCCTCGCATTTCTGCGGGCTGAGGCGAAACTTGTCGATGCCCTCGTTTCTTCGGAGAATGCCGGCGCTTGAGGTTGCAGTCAAAAGAATAAAGAAGAGTAATAATCATTGAATGCGTTCTTTTCGACTGCAGATGGCCAGCTTATATGACCGCTGCAGTCGAACTGTTTTAAGCCGTTATTAAAAATAATCGGAACATTGAAAAGCCGTAACCGGCATAAGGAGCCGTAACGAAATAGTCAGGATGAAAAGGTTGTTTCGTAACGGCTCCTAAGGAGAGTGTGACATGAATCTGGTCCCTATGGTTGTCGAACAAAGTCCCCGGGGTGAGCGGGCCTTTGATATTTATTCCCGCCTGCTCAGAGAACGGATTATTTTTCTGGGAACATCTGTAGGCGATGAGGTCGCCAGTTCTATTGTCGCCCAGATTCTTTTTCTGGAGGCCGATGATCCCGACAAGGACATAACCTTCTATATCAACTCTCCTGGTGGATCGGTTACGGCCGGCATGGCTATTTATGATACCATGCAATATGTGAAGTGCGATATCGCCACCTTGTGTATGGGGCAGGCTGCCTCAATGGGCGCCTTGCTGCTTGCCGCCGGGACCAAAGGAAAACGGTACGCCCTGCCCAATTCCCGGATCATGATCCATCAGCCCATGGGCGGATTTCAGGGGCAGGCCACCGAGATTGATATCCATGCCCGGGAAATCCTGCGGATGCGTGATGATTTGAACCGGATTCTGGCCCACCACACTGGTCATCCGATCAAAAAGATCAAGCAGGATACAGATCGTGACAATTTTATGAGCCCGGTAGAGGCCAAACAGTATGGCATAATAGATGAAGTGCTCTTAAAACGAAAATCTTCGGACGAGGAACAGGAAGATGGCCGATAAGAAAAAAAAAGAAATCCACTCAAACTGTTCATTTTGTGGAAAAAGTCAGGATGAAGTAGCCAAGTTGATTGCTGGCCCTGATGTCTATATCTGCGATGAGTGTATCGCCCTGTGCAACGAAATTGTCCATGATGATGACAGGGTTGGTTCTGCCCAGGCTGATGGACAGAGACCAGCCGCCCTAAAACCGATGCAGATCAATGACCACCTCAACGAGTATGTTATCGGCCAGGAATTTGCCAAAAAAGTCCTCTCTGTTGCTGTTCATAATCACTATAAACGAATAGAGGCCCCTAGCGATGATGGTCAGGTGGAATTGCAAAAGTCCAATATCATCCTGATCGGACCAACAGGCAGCGGCAAGACCCTGGTGGCTCAGACCCTGGCTCGGGTACTGAATGTCCCTTTCTGTATGGCCGATGCCACCACCTTAACGGAGGCCGGTTATGTCGGTGATGATGTCGAAAATATCCTGGTTAATCTCCTGCAGGCGGCTGATTTTGATATTGAACGGGCAGAAAAGGGAATTATTTATATTGATGAGATTGACAAGATTGCCAGGAAATCAGACAGTCCGTCACTGACTCGTGATGTGTCAGGCGAAGGGGTGCAGCAGGCCTTACTGAAAATCATTGAAGGGACTGTGGCCTCCATTCCACCCAAGGGCGGCAGAAAACATCCGCAACAAGAGCTGGTCAAGATCGATACCACCAATATCCTTTTTATCTGTGGCGGCGCCTTTGTCGGTCTGGATAATGTGGTGAAACGGCGCGGCGGCAAAAAATCCATCGGTTTCGGCGCAAAGGTGACCAGCGAAAGCAAAAAGAATATCGGCGAACTCCTGGCTGGCGTCCAACCCGAAGATCTGTTGAAGTTTGGCCTGATCCCTGAGCTTGTCGGCCGCCTGCCGGTCATTGCCACTATGCAAGAGCTGGTAGAGGAAGATCTGATCCGGATCCTGCGTGAGCCCAAGAATGCCTTGATCAAACAGTATCAGCGCCTGTTTGAACTGGAGGGGATCAAACTCTCTTTTACGGAAGGGGCATTGACTGCCATTGCCCAGAAGGCCCTGAAACGCAAGTCCGGGGCCAGGGGATTGCGCTCGGTGCTGGAGGCTGCCATGCTGGATGTGATGTATGAGCTGCCCTCAAAAGAGAACGTCGAGGAATGTGTGATCAGTGAACAGGTGATCACCGACGGAGACTATCCTGTCATTCTTTATGGCAATAATGCGGATCAAAAATTGCAAAACGGCTGATTACTGAAGAGCGTTTTTACCCTCCGGCTTGGCCGGTTCAGGATAAGATATGAAAGAAAAAGAGACCAAGTTGTATCCACTCATGCCTCTGCGTGATATTGTCATCTTCCCCCACATGGTTGCCCCTTTGGTAGTGGGGAGAACGCGATCAATAGAGGCACTGGAAGATGCTATGGAGAAGAGAACCGAGATCTTCCTGGTGACCCAGAAGGATTCTAAAGTCGATGATCCAACTGAGAAAGAGATAAATACAGTTGGGACTCTGGCAGTGGTGATGCAGCTTCTACGCCTGCCGGATGGGACTATCAAGGCCCTGGTGGAAGGGAAACAGCGGGCCAGAATCGTCTCTTTTGTCACCAGTACGACTTTTTTGCAGGTGGAAGTGCAGGAACTACCCGAAACTGAAGACACTGGTGGCCAGATCCTTGCCTATGATCGTGAGTTACGCAAGATCTTTGATGAGTTCTGTGAGGCAACCAAGAAACTCCCCAAAGAGGTGGTAAAATCCGTCAATAATATCGAAAAATCCAGTAAACTTGTCGATGTGATCTGTGCCCATCTGCCGCTGAAGACCGAAGAGAAACAAGAGGTCTTGGAATGTGATTCGCTGGTGCTGAGGATGGAAAAAGTCATGGAGTTTATCCAGCGAGAGATCGAGGTCTCTGAACTGGAAAGGGACATCAATGAAAAGGTAAAAAAACGCATGGGCAAGATCCAGCGTAATTATTATCTTGGCGAGAAGGCCCGAGTGATTCAGCGGGAGATGGGGCAGAATGAAGATGGCCTCGATGAGATTGCCGAACTTGAGGAGACCGTCAAGAAAAAAGATCTACCGGTTGTTGCCCGGGACAAGGCGGTAAAGGAGCTGAAAAAACTCAGAAGCATGCCTCCGATGTCGGCTGAGACCACCGTGGTCAGGAATTATATTGACTGTATCGTTAGCCTGCCCTGGAAAAAGAAGACCAAGACCGCCATTGATATCAATAAGGCCGAGGTGATCCTCAATGAGGATCATTATGGCCTGGAAAAGCCAAAAGAAAGAATCCTGGAGTATCTTGCGGTTCAGGCCCAGGTAAAAAAGATCAAGGGGCCGATTCTCTGTCTGGTTGGGCCTCCGGGTGTTGGCAAGACCTCCATCTGTAAATCCATTGCCAGGGCCATGGGCCGCAAGTTTGTCCGGCTCTCCCTTGGCGGGGTGCGCGATGAGGCCGAGATCCGTGGCCACAGGCGCACCTATATCGGCGCTATGCCGGGAAAGATCATCCAGTCGATGCAGAAGGCCGATGTGGCCAATCCCGTGTTCTGTCTTGATGAGGTGGACAAGATGAGCACCGATTTCCGGGGAGATCCCTCTTCCGCGCTTTTGGAAGTCCTTGATCCTGAACAGAACAATACCTTTAACGACCATTATCTGGATCTGGACTATGATCTTTCCGAGGTCTTTTTTATCACCACGGCCAACAATCTGCATGGCATTCCTTTGCCTTTGCAGGACAGGATGGAGATTATCCGTCTGAATGGCTATACTGAGGGTGAAAAACAGAAGATCGCCGAAGGGTATCTGATCCCTAAACAGCTTGAGGCCAATGGCTTTAAACCCGGAGATATCCAGATTACCGATGGCGGAATTCTGGAGTTGATCCGGCGATATACCAGAGAGGCTGGGGTCAGGAGTCTGGAACGGAATCTGGCCTCTCTCTGCCGGAAGATTGCCCGGGATCGGTTAAAGAAAAGACTGAAGGACAAACATTACCGGATTACCGCCCAGTCTGTCTTGAAATATCTGGGAACCCCGGTGTATCGATTTGGTTTGGCCGAAGAACGTGACGAGATTGGCCTGACCACAGGACTGGCTTGGACCGAGGTGGGCGGTGAGCTACTGCAGATTGAGGCAACCCTGATGCCGGGAACCGGCAAGCTGACCATTACCGGCAAGCTGGGTGATGTGATGCAGGAATCTGCCCAGGCAGCCTTGAGTTATGTCCGTTCCCGGGCCCTGCGCCTGGGGTTGGAAACTGATTTTTATCAGAAGCTCGATATCCATATCCATGTCCCGGAAGGGGCTATCCCCAAAGATGGACCATCGGCCGGGATCACTATTGCCACCACCTTGGTGTCGGCATTGCTCAAGGCCCCAGTGCGCCACGAGATCGCTATGACCGGCGAGATTACCCTCAGGGGGCGGATCCTGCCTATTGGGGGGTTAACGGAAAAACTGTTGGCCGCCAAACGGGGCAATATTACCCATGTCCTGATCCCCAAGGATAATGAGCGGAACCTGGAAGACGTCCCGGCCAATATCAGGAAGAGCTTGGTGATTGAGTGCATGGAGCATGTGGATGATGTCCTTGAGCGGGCTATTGTCCTCAAGGAGGGAGAAACGCTTTTCAAAGATCTTCCGGTTCCTGTTGTCTATGGTGAGGTGGCGTTACCTGCAGATAATAGCCGTCATTGATTCTTTTTTCTTGACGCCAGCCGGGGTTCTTGTTAAAAAGATTTCCATGATTGATTGTGGGGGCGGTTAGCTCAGCTGGGAGAGCATCGGCCTTACAAGCCGAGGGTCACAGGTTCGATCCCTGTACCGCCCACCATTCAATTTTTAGTTTTTTTCAGTGTTATGGAGTGGTAGTTCAGTTGGTTAGAATGCCGGCCTGTCACGCCGGAGGTCGCGGGTTCGAGCCC
>CAITDH010000376.1 GCA_903891045.1 uncultured Desulfobulbaceae bacterium
TCTAAAAGCATCCTCAACAGTTTAAGCGGGAGCTATAGTAGTCGCACAATCCACTTTCAACCGAGGAGTTTCTAATGTCGACAAATCAGTCTCTGAAAACAGTTTCAACCCAACTGCCACCCTTGATGCAAGGAACGCGGTCCTGGACAAAGCTCTTCAGGACATCACCAAGCTCTATGGCGAGGAAGCTATCCAGAGGATGGGTGAAGCTTCTCATATGGCGATCGAATCGATCCCAACCGGCTCCATCTCGCTCGACATCGCTTTTGGAATTGGGGGGGATTCCCTACGGGCGCATCAGCGAAATTTATGGCCCGGAAAGTTCCGGTAAATCAACTTTGTGCCAATTCATATTGGCCAGCGTACAGCGAAAATGGCAGATAGCTGCTTATATTGACCTTATAATTTTTACTGGTAAACTGGTAGGCAATTATGAAACCTCAATACGTGTACCTGGACGACATCCGTTATGGGAAGTCCACTATTAAAGCGACGATAGACGACATCGCTGGCTCGGTCAATCTGGGCTTGATGAATTTCTACGACGCTTTAATTATGTCGAAGGCAGTCACTGACAACTTCAGAGGGGAGAACTTCTTCGCGTCTCCTCGAAGAGCAGCTTTGAAGCTGCTTGAGATGATCACAAAAATTGACAGCCTGGTTGTTCCTTCAGAAACGTCTCCGGCCACGGCACAACGTATTCCTGCAACATTACTAGACCCGGACTGTTTTTCTCTTCAAGAAATTACACTGCTTCTCGGTCAGATATTGGATCCGGTGGCCCCTGACATGCCTATGGGAAGAGCTGTAGTAACCACGTTCGATATGCCTTTTGCAGGGAACTTTCGAATTGGGATCCACTGGGGTAGGCAGTTTGATGCTCCGGCGTTTATTACAAAAAGCCAGCTTACTAATTTCCGGATCCGCGAGTTGGCGGTAACCCAACAGTAAAAAATGGGCCTCATCGGGGGCCCATTTTTATATCATCAGATGCAGATTGATCCGAATTTCTATTTTCGATTGTGGCGAGCGAAAAATTCCTCGCGTGCCGATTTCCGGCGAAGACGCCCCGCCGATTCGAGGCCATCAATATCAGCCAATGTTGGAGAGGCTTCGACAACGACCGCCGTTTCAAAGGGCTGGCTAACGGACTGGATCTCAACTGGGATAGGGGCCTCTTCTGGACATGTTTGAGCCGTGAGACTTTCGGGCTCAGCAGAAGTATCGACGACGCTTGCTAACGGAAAAGTGATTCCTTGCTGATCATATTGGTTGATTTGTTCTTCAAAAGCTGCCTGCTGTTTTCGCTCAGCCTCTTCTAAGGCCAGGAGATCGTTTTCTTCAGCTTCCTCAACGGGGTCAAGCGTTACCGCCGCAACTTCTTCAACTTTCCGGATTTCCGCCTCTTCTTGGGCCACGGACTTCTTGTTGCGGCTCATGATCATAATCATCACAAGACCAAGTACGGGCAGCCACAAGGCGAAAAGGGCGTAGATCGGCCAGGGGTAAGAAGCATTTCCACTCAGAATATCAAGAGGGAAAGGTAAAACGACGGTGATTGATTGCACGTTATTCATAACGCAATCGGTAGATCCGCCACCCGAATGCCCTCAACTAAATGACCGCCCTCTACTTGTACCCCTGACATTATCATAAAAGGAGTGCCATTGACGAAAAGGAAGTATGCGCCCTTTGAGTTCGGAACGGTGATCGATTCAATAATGCCATCGAATTTAGGCACATATAGACCGATCAACTGAACACGCAGCTCACCATTGTTGAATGCGGCAACACCGACCATGTTGGTGCCAACTCGGGCGGTTTTGATTTGTGGGGGAAGATTGCCGGCGTGCCAAATTTTCACCCCGCTCACGACCAAGTAGTTAGTCGATACGGCGTCGATGGGTCCTTTGAACGAAACAGCTAATGATCCCTGAGGCAACGCCAGGTTTACAGCAGGCTCCGGAGTGGGAATATCTGTCGATGTGGGGACCGGGGTTATGGCCGGTGAGTTACCTGGCTTGTCCGCATACGCATTGGACGGTGGCATAGCGAAGATTGCCAATGCAAAAACTGCGAGCATGGCCAGTGCTGCCAACCGAGAAGAATATGAATTTAACGATCGAATCATGGCTAAGATCCTGAATAACGTTTCGCTCTTTATAGCACGGCAACTCACTTCTACTCGTGACGACGTCGTGACTTTGCAATCTTTTTCAAAGATCCTTTGTAATCTAACAGTAGGAAGCTACCGAGGCTAAACCTAACGAGTGAAATGAACCAACGATGATGAAATGATCTGAGTAGCCACGCGGCCTGACTTAATTTCCAAAGGAGAAACATCTGGAGGAAGA
>CAITDH010000377.1 GCA_903891045.1 uncultured Desulfobulbaceae bacterium
GGTAAGTGGGGGAAAAAATCCCGAGGTCGGATTGAGAGAAAGGTTATCCAGCCTGCCGTTGAGATGAAGGCTATCAAAAAACGGATCAAAGTTTTGGAGACGATCAGTGTCGCTGACCTTGCCCATCGTATGGGCGTCAAGTCGAGCGAGATTATTACCAAATTAATGGGCTTTGGGGTGATGGCCACCCTGAATCAGGCCCTTGATGTGGATACCGCGACCCTTATTGGCGCAGATTTTGGATATGAAGTTGAACAGGGGATTACCGAAGAGATTGGCGTTCAGCAGCTCAATGCACAGGAGGGCGGTGGTGAACTTCTGCCACGTTCCCCGGTCGTCACTGTTATGGGACATGTTGATCATGGCAAGACCTCGATTCTGGATGCTATCAGGAAGACAGATGTCGCCGATGGCGAGGCTGGTGGCATTACCCAGCATATCGGTGCCTATCATGTAACTTCGAGCGCTGGAGATGTGACCTTTATTGATACGCCGGGCCATGCCGCCTTTACTGAGATGCGTTCACGTGGCGCCCAGATTACCGATCTGGTTGTCCTCGTTGTCGCAGCCGATGATGGGGTCATGGATCAGACCCGGGAGGCCATCCGTCACGCCCAGGCAGCAGGAGTTCCCATCCTTGTTGCGGTGAACAAGATTGACAAGGATAATGCCGATCCGGATCGGGTCAAACGGGAGTTGTCTGATTTGGGTCTTGCCCCTGAAGAGTGGGGTGGGCAGACAATGTACTGTGAGACCTCGGCCAAGAAAAATATCGGTATTGATAATCTGTTAGAGAGTATTCAACTCATGGCTGAGGTCCTGGAATTGAAGGCTGATGCCACCAGGAAGGCTCGAGGACGAGTTGTTGAGGCTAAGCTTGATAAAGGACGTGGGCCGGTGGCGACAATCCTGGTGCAGGAAGGGACTCTGAAGGCCGGCGATTATTTTGTAGTAGGTCAGTTCAGCGGCAAGGTGCGCGCCTTGATCAACGACAAGAACAAACCGCTTGATGAGGCTGGCCCTTCCATTCCTGTGGAGGTACAGGGGCTGACTGGTGTCCCTCAGGCGGGTGATGAATTTATCGTGGTTACCGATGAGAAGATGGCCAGAAGCGTCAGTCAGGCCCGTATCCTGAGGGCCCGTGAAATGGAACTTGCTTCAGTGTCCAAGGTTTCTTTGGATAGATTGTTTGAGAAAATGAACGAAGAGGAGACCCATGAATTACGGGTTGTCCTTCGTGCAGATGTGCAAGGGACCCTTGAGGCCTTTTGCTCAGCTGCGGAAAAACTTTCTACCGATACGGTGAAGGTGCGGATTCTGCATGAAGGGACGGGGACGATCACGGAGTCTGATATCCTGCTTGCTTCTGCCTCCGATGCCATTATTATCGGTTTTAATGTGCGGCCAACGACCAAAGTTAAAGAACTGAGCATCAAGGAACATGTGGATGTCCGTTCGTATGATGTCATCTATCATGCCTTGGATGATATCAGGAAGGCCATGGTTGGGATGCTGGAACCCACCTTTGTCGAGGAAGTCATCGGTAATGCCGAGGTACGACAACTCTTTCACGTCCCCAAAATCGGTACCATTGCCGGTTGTTCTGTTCTTGATGGTAAAATTACCCGTAAGGCCTCGGTCAGAGTTATTCGTGAAGGGGTGGTCTTGTTTACTGGTAAAATTGCTTCCCTGCGCAGAATCAAGGATGATGTTAAAGAGGTCCTTGCCGGGTATGAGTGTGGTATCGGTATTGATAATTATAATGATTTACGTGAGGGAGATAATCTCGAGGTCTTTGTCCTGAACGAAGTGGAGGCAACTCTGGAAAGTTAAAACAGAGGGTTGGAGCTTGTTCAGGCAGGAGTATTTTGTTTGCTGCCCCGTATTGTGATAACCTGTTTTAACTTTGTGCTGTGATTTTATGTGGAATCCTAAAGAGACATTAAAATCGGTTGGCTTGGGGCCAAAAAGTGAACAGAAACGGTCTGTCCGGGTGGCAGAGGCGATTCGGAACGAGTTGTCCATGTTGCTTTTGACCACGGTGCGTGATCAAAAACTGGCAGAGGTTGCACTCTCTCGGGTTGAGTTGGCTGATGATCTGCAATATGCCCGGATCTTTTTTACGGTCCCTGGAGAGAAAAAAAGACAGATCAGTGCAGAAGAGGGATTACAGAGGGCAAAAGGGTTTATGAGGAGTCATCTGGCCAAGGTTCTTAATATGCGCTACACGCCAGAACTGCACTTTGTGTATGATCACCAGGCTGAGAAGGTGATAGAGATAGAGAAACTTCTGCAAGAAATTGCCAAGGAAAAGGGGGACGATGATGAAAGTGGTTCCTGAAGAGATCAGCAGGATTATCCGTGAAACTGATAGTTTTGTTCTTATGACCCACCTCCACCCAGATGGCGATGCCATGGGCTCACTCTTTGGCTTGGCCGATATCTTAGAGGGACTCGGGAAGAAAGTTTTTCGCTACCTGGAAGATCCTGTGTCTCATCTCTATGATTTTTTACCTGGTTGCAGTCTTGCGGAAACTGACCTTGTTGCCTTAAAGGATTTTGTGGCTGCAGCAGATGGTAACGTCGCTGCCGTGTCACTGGATTGCGGTGATTGCGACCGGTTGGGACGAGAGAAAATGGAGTTACTTAATCTTCATCCTTTACTAGTGATTGATCATCATCATGGTCACCGAGAATTTGGTGATTTACGATGGCTCGACTCCAGTCGTTCTTCGACTGGAGAGATGGTCTATGAATTGGCAATGGAGTTGGGTGCAGAGCTTTCCCAGGCCGCAGCCTTTAACATCTATGTGGCAATCTCGACCGATACCGGTTCCTTCCGTTACGAGAATACCAGCCCGAGAACCTTGCGAATAGCCGCTGATCTGGTGGAATGTGGGGTGCATCCAGAGGAGGTGGCTGGACATGTCTATGATAACTTTACCTTGCAGCGCTTGCGTCTTATGGAACAGGTGTTGGCAACATTGGAACTCTTTGAGTCTGATCAGTTGGCCTTTATAACGGTTACCAATAAGATGTTTGAGGATTGTGGTGCTGATGTCGGCGATACTGAGGGCTTTATTAACTATCCTCGGGCATTGCGTTCGGTGAAGGTTGCCACTTTTCTCAAAGAGTATCAAAACGGTGGTGTCTCTGTTAGTCTACGCGCCAAAGGTGGTTGTGATGTTGCCGAGGTTGCGGCGGCCTTTGGGGGGGGAGGACATCGAAACGCTGCTGGCTTCCGTTTCTCGGGCAAGGGTATAAAACAGGTGCAGAAATTGGTCCTGGATGCCTTGAGCAAGGCCTTGGGGTGAGAACAGGTTTTTTGATCTTACTGATCGTATGAAAGAAGAAGCAGAAGGCGTGGAAGATTTTTTTGAGGCCGGGGTTTTTGTTATCGATAAACCTGCTGGTCCGACATCTTTTAAGATGGTGAGTGGGGTCAGGCGTGTACTTGGGATCAAAAAAGTCGGGCATGCTGGAACGCTTGATCCCTTTGCCACTGGTTTGCTTGTCGTGTGTGTGGGCCGACCGGCAACTCGAATGATTGCCAGGATGATGGATGGGCAGAAAGAATATCTGGCTACCCTCTGTCTTGGGATTGAAACCGAGACCTTTGATCCAGAAGGTACAGTCGTTGCTAGACGTCCTGTCGGCCATTTGCGGGCAGAACAGATCGAGGATTGCCTCCGTTTATTTCGGGGTGAACAACTTCAGGTTCCGCCGATTTATTCAGCCTTGAAACATCAAGGAAAACCGCTTTATCATTATGCTCGTCAGGGAATCAGCATTGTGAAAGAAGCGCGTCCGGTGTTTATTGAGACTCTGGAAAGGACGGATGGCGGTTTTGATCTTGCGGGGGGGGAGGGGACTCAACTTTCCTTGCGAGTTGTGTGCAGTAAGGGAACCTATATTCGAAGTCTGGCTGCGGATATTGGCAGAAGTTTAGGGTGTGGCGCCCATTTGACCGAGTTACGTCGGATTAAAAGTGGTTGTTTTACCTTGGAGCAAAGTTTTCCTGGGGCTGAGCTGTTGTTGCCTGATGCGCATAAACGCCTGTTGGCAAAGGCCCTATCTGTTGACGATATTGTTAATCTGTTGTAATAAGAGTAGGAATGGGAAAAGAGAGAGTTTAAAAATAAGAGTTGATGAGAAATATTTTTAGCTTTTTCTGAAATATTGTGTTTGCAAGGGGAAGTATCCCTAATTCATGAGAAAAATTGTTTTTATATTAAGTAATAGGAGGCCCGTTTTGGCACAGTCAGCAGTAAAAAAACATGAAATTATTGAGAAGTTTAAGGTTCATCCCACCGATACCGGTTCATCAGAGGTTCAGATTGCCCTTCTTTCTGACCGGATTCAGTATTTGACCGAGCATTTTAAAACGCACAGCAAGGATCATCATTCCCGTCAGGGACTTTTGAAGTTGGTTGGGCAGCGCAGAAGCCTGCTTGATTATCTAAAAAAGAAAGATGTGAATAAATATAAAACTGTTATTACTGAGCTTGGTATCAGAAAGTAACATGATATAACTGAAAGATCCCCAAGATTGCAGAGCAGTCTTAGGGGATTTTTGTTATGTCTCAAGTTTTATATTCCATGCGTTAGCATCACGGGTGTACGTTTTTAGTAGCGTGTGCTTGGGGTACACGGTGTATCCTTGCTGAGATATAGGATGTAGGTGCGTTGTGCGTGCCAAAAAAGTTGCTGTGTTGTTCGCACAGCTGGAGAGTGTATGTATAAAAAAGTTGAAGTCCAAATAGGTGGTAAGACGCTGTCCATTGAAACAGGTAAGCTTGCAAAGCAGGCCTCTGGATCAGTGGTTGTTCAGTGCGGCGAAACCATGGTGCTGGTGACCGCCGTTGCCGAAAAAGAAAACAAACCTGAGCTTGGCTTTTTGCCGTTGACCATTGAATACCAGGAAAAGATGGCTGCCGTGGGACGAATCCCTGGTAACTATTTTCGGAGGGAAATTGGTCGTCCCAGTGAACAGGAAGTTCTTACCTGCCGTATTATAGACCGTCCCTTGCGTCCTCTCTTTGCTGATGGGTATTTTTGTGAAACCCAGGTGATTGCCACTGTTCTTTCTGCCGATCAGCAGAATGATCCTGATGTGCTAGCCCTGATTGGTGCCTCGTGCGCGCTGACCTTGTCTGATATCCCCTTTGGTGGCCCGGTAGCCGGGGCAAGGGTTGGATATGTCAAGGGGAGTTATGTCTTGAATCCCACCAAAGATGAGCTCAAAACATCACGTATGGATATCATTGTGGCTTGTACTCGTGATGCCGTGGTGATGGTAGAAGGGAAGGCCGATGCCTTGAGTGAGGATGAGATCCTGGCGGCAATCTTTTTTGTCCATGAGCAGGTACAGCCGATTTTTGATATGCAGGATCAGTTGCGGGAAGTGAATGGCCGAGCTAAACGTGTTATTGAGCCTCCCCAGATTGATGAGGAGTTGATGGCGCAAGTCAGAACGGTAGCTGATACCGGAATGCAGACGGTTATTTCCACTGCGGATAAAATGGAACGTGGTTGTCTTTATGACCAATTGAAAGCGACCGTGGTTGCTGAGTTAAATACAGACGGAACGCGCGCAAAAGAGATCAGTAATCTGTTGTCTCTTCATAAAAAGAAGACCATGCGTGCCAAGATTGTGGAAGAGGGAACCAGGATCGATGGTCGTGCCTTTAATGAGGTTCGGACTATCAGTTGTGAGGCCTCTTATCTTCCAAGAACGCATGGTTCTGCTCTGTTTACCCGTGGTGAGACCCAAGCCCTGGTTTCAGCTACCTTGGGTAGCGAACGAGATCAGCAGCGTGTGGAAACTCTGGGAGGAGAGCAGGCAAATCGTTTCATGTTGCATTACAATTTCCCTCCTTATTCTGTGGGCGAGGCACGAAGAATGGGTGGTCCTTCCCGGCGAGATGTCGGGCATGGTACGTTGGCCATGCGCGGTCTGAGTGCTGTACTTCCCTCAGAAGAGGATTTTCCATACTCAATCCGTGTGGTTTCGGAAGTATTGGAGTCAAACGGTTCATCATCCATGGCCACCGTGTGTGGTGGCAGTATGGCCATGATGGATGCAGGAATACCCATTAAAAAGCCAGTTTCTGGGATTGCCATGGGACTGATCAAAGAGGGTGATAAGGTTATTATTCTCTCTGATATCCTGGGTGATGAAGATCATCTTGGTGATATGGATTTCAAGGTTGTTGGCACGGATGATGGCGTCACCTCTCTGCAGATGGATATCAAGATTGGCGGAGTGAATCGGGATATCATGGGGCGGGCCTTGGCTCAGGCTAAGGAAGGGCGGATGCACATCCTTGGTGAAATGGCGAAAGGAATTTCTCAGGCTCGTAAAGATGTGTCTGAGTACGCGCCAAAGTACTATACTCATAAAATCAATCCTGACAAAATTCGTGATATTATCGGTTCTGGTGGCAAGATCATCAAGGCACTCTCTGCTGAATACGATGCCAAGATCGAAGTTGATGATTCAGGTATGGTCAAGATGTTCTGTAATAATGCCGCTAATGCTAATGCCCTTGTTGAACGCGTTAAACAGATTACCGCCGAAGTTGAGGTCGGTGCGATCTATAAGGGTATCGTCAAGAGCATCAAGGATTTTGGAGCCTTTGTTGAAATTATGCCAGGCACTGATGGACTGGTTCATATCTCAGAGCTTGATGTCAAGCGTGTTGACAAGATAACGGATGTGGTCAAAGAAGGTGACGAGCTTGAGGTTAAGGTCTTGGAGGTTGACAGTCGAGGCCGTATTCGTTTGAGTCGCAAGGCGTTGATGTAACTTTCTTAACTCTGTAAAGTAGTAATACAATGGGTCGTCTCTTGTTGAGGCGGCCTTTTTTTATGGTTAATTATTATCAGAGTATAGGTGTGATAACAATGATCGTACAATTTTGTTGGATAGATCCCGTGAAGAGCAAGGATCTTGAATTGCCACGCTATCACTCGGCACAGGCATCAGGTCTGGATGTGGCGGCAGCGGTGGATGAGCCTGTGGTCTTGCAGCCCGGCCAGCTTGATCTTTTTCCCTCAGGTTTTTCTGTCGCTATTCCTGAGGGATATGAACTGCAGGTACGGCCACGCAGTGGCCTGGCGATCAGGCATGGGGTGACTGTGGTCAATAGTCCAGGGACTATTGATGCTGATTATCGTGGCGAGGTATGTATCGGCTTGATTAATTTAGGGAAAGAGCCTTTTCTCATAAGTCGTGGTGATCGTATTGCCCAACTTGTTTTAACACCGGTAGTTCGGGTAAAGTTTGAGCTTGTCAACAGACTTGATCATACCCATCGTGGTGACGGCGGTTTTGGCCATACAGGGAAATAAGTCATGAATTTCTCTGTTCTTGGCAGTGGCAGTAAAGGGAACAGTGTCTATATCGAGTCAGGAAAAACAAAGATTCTCATTGATGCCGGCTTTTCCGGGAAAGAAATTGCAGCGAGGCTTCGTTCCATTGGACGCGGGATTGAAGACTTAGACGCCATTTTTGTTACCCATGAACATCATGATCATATCCAGGGTGTGGGAGTCCTCTCCCGGCGTTTCAAAATTCCCGTTTATAGTAATATGGAAACGTTTAAGGCTGGAGAGAATGTCTTGGGCAGGCTTTCCCGTTATTCTGAGTTTGCAACCGGCGATACTATCCAGATGCAGGAGCTTCAGGTTCGTACCTTTGCTGTTTCCCACGATGCAGCGGATCCAGTAGGTTTCATTATTGGTAATGGTAAGGTGAATCTTGCCTATTGTACCGATACTGGCAAGGTGTCACATCTTTTGAGACAAAGGCTTATAGGGTGCAATGGTCTGGTCCTGGAATTTAACCATGACCTCCAGATGTTGAAGGATGGCCCTTACTCACCTGCTTTGCAGCAGCGTGTCCGTTCTGATCATGGTCATCTGGCTAATGAGGATGCGGCATCTTTTTTACAATCTTTGCTTCATGAACAATTACAATATGTAATTCTGGCCCATCTCAGTACCACCAACAACCATCCAGATCTGGCTATGCTGGCTGCCAGGAGTGTTATTGGAGATAACTTGCTTCAACTCATGGTTGCGGCTCAGTCTATAGCAACCGAACTTATGCCTTTGAAATGATGAAATGAAATAAGCCAGATGGGTTCAACGAGGCAGAGTGATTCGATGTTCTTTATCTATTTTGGGGTTTTCTTTATAGAGGAGCAGGGTTTTGCCGATGAGCTGTACGAGTGTGCTCTCACTGGCCTCAGGTAATAATTCTGCAGCCTCTTGCTTGTTGAGACTACTGCTGTTGGCGATTTTGACCTTGATCAACTCTCTGGCTAACAGTTCTTGCTTGGTTGCTTTGATTACATTTTCGGTCAATCCTTCCTTGCCTATAGAGACCAAAGGGGCAAGGTGATGGCCAAGTCCTTTGAGAAATTTCTTTTGTTTGCCGGTTAAGGTGGCTGGGAGGTTATCTTCTTGATCAGTCATGTTTTTGTTATCCTTCGATAAGTGAATTAGTGAATCAGATTTGTGATAATTTTATAACCACCGATATAGGTTCCTATAGAAGATCCCAAACTCGTTAGTATAAAGACGAGAAAAACCCGGAGCAGTTTGTTCTTCCACCATCCGAAGACAGTACCCATGTCGTCTCCCACTGTTTCAAATTCCTTGACC